>JAAYIQ010000118.1 GCA_012523365.1 Clostridiaceae bacterium | reverse complement strand
TGTATAAGGGAATCAGTCGATACAATCCCTCGTCGTCGACCATCGAGACGTTTATGTCTGCACAGGATACGGATATTCCTCCCTCTCGGTATGTTTATACCATGAATATGCTTCCGTTTGTAACGGACGAGGATCACATTATCTATCTGAACAATCCGGTGACGCATGATCCTTCAGACCTGGATCCCGTCGAAGTTATACTGCTGACGCGCTTGGAAAAGAATCCGCATGAAGGCAAAACAGTGTTGACTTTGGGCGGATGGGGGGTTACGAACGCGCGCGAAATTCAGACTGGGGTTTACCAGTTTAACATATCGAATTCGGAATACCGGATTCATTTAAGAGAGTACACTGTGGAATATCTCGTTGAAAACGGAGAATCATTTGACCGGATACTTGCGACGCTGATCAGCGATCTTTCATCCGGGAAAGGCGACGACATTTTATATGAAGAGATGTTTTTCAATTTTTCCGTGATGGGGCGAAACGGCGCTCTTGTCGATATGATGCCGTATCTCGAAAATGATCCCGATCTAAGTACGGAGGCATGGCTTCCGAGTATTTTTGAACTTATGAAAACAGATGATTCGCTGTATCGATTTTTCACGGGATTTACTTTTTACGGATATGTCGGAAACGCTTCTTTTCTCAGCGCATCAGATTCGTTCTCCGCACAAAGACTGACCGAGCTTTCCGATACGCTGGCTCCGGGCGTCACGATGTTCCCGGGAGTAAGTGCCGAAAATATGTTTGTCAACGCAATTCTCTATGGGATGGAGGATTATATCGATGCAAACGGAACCTTCTATATTTCCCCCGAGCAGACACAGGATTTACTGGACTATGCGCTGACCTGCGGTATTCCGGGAGGATCGGATGTCGGTTACGGCCAGGATCAATATGTCAGGGAAAAGCAGGTTCTTTTTTATTCAGAGATAGGCAACGCACAGATGTATAACCAAATTGAACGGATGATTCCGGGTGAGACGCTGTTTATCGGTTCGCCAACGCTGACCGACACTGCTAGGATTTGTTCTCCGGGCACCTCCGTTGCGATATCGGATGCAACGGAACATCCCGAAGCGTGCTGGGAATTTGTAAAAAGCCTGATGTTGCCGGAAGTTCAGCAGTCGATTATTGAAATCGGCTATTTCCCCGTAGGCAAGGATGCTTTTGAATCTTTTATGGATCAGGCCATTCATCCCGAGCTCAGAACCGCGGCGGAGGACACGGGATTGGATACATATGATAAATCTGCCGTTCCCGAGGATTGTGTTGAGCGGCTGAAGGGAATCGTCGACTCGCTGAATACAACCGATGAGGTCGACTACCTGCTGAGCCAAATAATCCTTGAGGAATGTTTGCCGGCGCTTCATGGCGAAAAGTCCGCGAAAGATACAGCAGAGGTCCTGAATGACAGGGTAAATATTTACCTGCAAAGCTATTGATTGCATATTTGCATTTAAAATAACCGCCGGTAGATTTTTTCGGTTATTGAATACGCGCATCCGGGGTGTTACAGATTTAACAGTTGCTTTTTTATCAGCGAAAACTCTTCCGGGGTGATTGCGCCGTCATCAAGTAAGGCCTTGAACTCTTTGATTTTCTGAATGCTTTCAAATTCAGTCTTCCTCAACAGTCTCTGAAGCATCTGGCGCTTTATCATCTCGGCTTCCTTGCGAACGGCACGGCTGAACGCGGAGTAATCCTCCCAGCCAGTCAAAATCGCCAATTGCCGTCCGTATTTGATTGATGAGCCAATTGATATTCCTCAAGCGAATGGAAAGGCACGCGAAAAGAAAGTCGATCGCGAACCCCAGCGAGATGCAAAGCAGAAGGCTTAAGAAGAATGCCGGGGACGCCGGGATCAGTCGAACGCCCAGAAGCGGTGCCAGAAAAAGAACCGGCATGGAGTACATCAAGAGCATCGGAACCCAGCCGCCCACGGTCTGCGCCATCAGCTGACCGAGAACGGAAAACGGCCTTCCGTAAAGTTTCAAGAGTACACCCTCCGACAGCCACCCCGTCGCAGCGGTTTTCACCACAAGCATGTCCGCTGAATTATCGCGCCGCGAAAAGGATAAGTCAACGAGGGGGCATAAGCCGTAGGTACTCCGGATCGATCGCCGATCTTGTCGTGACTTTGAGCGAAAAACCCTCCGGATTCGACCGGTCATACTAAAAAATAGACCGAACGTCAAAAAACGGTGGCGGTCTATTTCTGATTTTTGTACTCTTAACACAGAAGGAGGAACGCGACATGCAAATCGAAATCATCACGGATGCTTTGTGCAAACAAATGAGGGTCGTCATTTACACCGATGAAGTGAACGACGAAGTCAATGAGTTGGTCAAGCGTTTATCCGACGATGCTCCAAAGGTCCTGGCCGGCTTCAGGGATAATTCGTTCGAGCTTCTCGACCTGTCGGAGATCATTCGGGTATTCGCTTCATCCGGAAAAGTGTTCGCCGTGACGCGCGACGGCGAATATTCACTCCGACTCCGTCTCTACGAGATCGGGGAGCGACTCAAAAAATCCGACTTTGTTCGCATTTCGAATTCCGAGATCATCAATCTGCGTAAAGTGAAAAGCTTTGACTTAAGCTTCACGGGTACGATCTGCGTGACGTTTTCCGACTCTTCGAAAAGTTACGTGTCCCGTCGATACGTATCCGAAATCAAAAAAGTATTGGGAATATGAGGTGAACGATATGAAAAAGAAAATGTTACTCCGGGGCCTTCTGGGCTTCCCGCTCGGCATCGCGATTGGCTATGTCATTACCATTTTTATCTCTTTATCGATCGGCAAAGGCGGTTATTCTCCCTGCGTTCCGGAACTGATCGAAACAACCGGAAGCGAGATCGGGGCCGTCGTCCTTCAAGCAGTGCTGAGCGGTTTACTCGGTACTATATTCGCTGCAAGCTCCGCGATCTGGGAAATCGAGAACTGGAGCATCGTCAAGCAGACCGGGATCTATTTCACGGTCACCGCGCTCGGGATGATGCCAATTGCCTACTTCACAAACTGGATGGAACATTCAGTCGGCGGGTTTCTCCTATACTTCGGGATCTTCGTCGGGATCTTCATCGTCATCTGGATCATCCAGTACTTGTTTTGGAAAGCCAGAATCAACCGGATGAACGAAAAGGTGGAAAATCGCTGAGGCGATGTGACCGATCCATGCGGAGCCTTAACAAGGACAAACAGCATTGCGGTATACATGTTATCTTTTTAGCAAGAGCACGATATTCAAGATCGTGCTCTTACTATTTACTTCTCCAATATCGGGATTCGATCACAATCTTCGCGTGATCATTACTCGGTATTTCGGTACGGCTCTTCACCTATTTCCGTGAAAAGTGAACAGGAAACCGGTCCGGGATCACTCCGTTACCGTTTTCCTACGGCCAACTGAGTCACGATCCGGAATTCTTCAAATATTCGAAGTGCGTTCGCGAAGCGGAGTGCCCGACCGATGGATTTTCTGCATGCTTGACATTAGCAGTACATTCTAATGCATACAAAGAGCGCGATTGACGGATTTCTGTCGGTAGTAATCAGCACGAAAGGACAGAGCTACGGACGAAACCAATCGAAAAACCTTGTTTCGTACGCACATGAAGCCGTTTCGAGCTCCCAAATGAGACGAAACTACGGACGAAACCACTCGAAAAGCCTCGTTTCGTACGCACATGAAGCCGTTTCGAGCTCCCAAATGAGATGAAACTACGGACGAAACCAATCGAAAAGCCTCGTTTCGTACGCACACGAAGCCGTCTCGAGCTTCTAAATGAGATGAAACTACGGACGAAACCACTCGAAAAACCTCGTTTCGTCCGCACACGAAGCCGTCTCGAGCTCACAAATGAGACGAAACTACGGACAAAACGCTTCTATCCTCGGGGTATCGTACGCATCGTCGCTCTCGTTGCAGAAAATCACTGATTCTGTTTTTCACGGAAATAGGTGAAGAGCCTCCGGTCAAACCACTGTGGAGATTGCCGGGCGATTATGGTAATATTATCGCTGTATGCGATACGCACCGGAGGTGCCAAAATGAGACAATCCCAATATGTACGGTATGACAATCAATTCCATCGGCCCAGAAGAAAAAAGCCGGATTACGCATTGCGTTTTATGATCGGAATGACAGCTGTGCTGACCTGTGCCGTGCTGGTGCTTGTTTTGGTGACCGTCTTAAAGCAGGATCCGAAGGAAACGTCTCCTGTCGTCAACAGCTCCTCGACAACCCCGGTTGCCACAGACAATAATTCCACGAGCGGCATCGTAATCGCCTCGCCGACTCCGACTCCGGAGTCGAGTCGGCAGCCCTACCAGAACGAGGTCCTGTTTCCCGCCAAATCCAAAATGGATGTCGCGATCGGCCAACCCGCCTCCGATGTTTCGCCGTCCGGACGCGGAGTCAGTCAGGATGTTATGAGAGGTGATTCAAAGATATCTTCGTTTGAAAGAGACCCGAAGATCGCGTTTGCCGATCCGCTTGATTATCAGACTGTACCCGGAATCCTGACATTTCGTGGGAATAACTACCGAAACTGCGCGTCATGGGGAACGTTGGACTCCGTTCCGACTACTTTGGAGCAGGTGTGGGAGTATCGGAACATCGGATCTATGCCGTCGTCCGCCTGGTCATTTTCCTGGACCGGAACCGGCTGGACCGGTCAGCCTCTTGCGGTACAGTGGGACTATGACATTCAACAGAAAATGAACATGTACCCAGACAAACGGATCAAACAGGGGATGACGGAAATCATCCAGGCTGCGATGGACGGGAAAATCTACTTTTTCGATCTTGAGGACGGCAAGCCGACTCGTGATCCGATCAAGCTCGGCGCGACCATCAAGGGCACACCGGCCATCGACCCGCGGGGATATCCGATCCTTTATATCGGGCAAGGTGACAGCAACGGGGCGGACGGAAAGATCGGCTTCCGGATCTTCAGCCTGATCGACGGTAAACTCCTGCATTTCCAGACCGGAAAGGATTCCCGAGCGCACAGGACGAGCTGGGGGGCTTGTGACTCTTCGCCGATCGTGAACGGCGCTTCGGATACACTGATTTTTCCGAGCGAGAACGGCATGATCTACACCGTCAAATTGAACACGTTTTTCGATAAGGCTTCCGGCATGGTGTCCGTAAGCCCGGATACCGTCGTATACCGGTATATTCTGAACGGAATAACCGGAGGATCGATCGGAGTCGAGAGTTCGATGTCCGTATACGATCACTACGGTTTTTTCGCGGACAACTCCGGAAATCTATATTGCGTGGATCTCAACACCTTCAAGATGATATGGGCGAAACAACTCGACGACGACTCCGACGTTACGCCGGTGATCGAGGAGGAGAACGGACGCGTGTTCCTTTATATCGGAACGGAGGTCGACTGGCAGAAAAATGAAGGCGATTATATGGGCGCGTCGTACACGTACAAGATCGACGCGATGACCGGAGAAGAAATCTGGCAAACATCGCAATCCTGCTGGACTCATAACGGCGCGACGACCGGCGACGATGTTAACGGCGGAATGCTCGGAACCCCGATCGTCGGGAAAAAGTCGATTTCGGATCTTGTCATTTTTTCTTACTGTATGACCAAGGGCCTTTACAGCGGGAATCGATTGGTCGCCTATAACAAATCGACCGGAGAACAGGTTTGGTCATACGAGATGAATCTCTATTCATGGAGTTCACCGGTTGATTGTTATGATGCCGAAGGAAACGCGTACATCGTGATGTGCGACAGCGGCGGGCAGATCCATCTGGTGAACGGGCAGACCGGTGAACGGATCACATATCTGCAGACGATTCGCAACAAAGGAACGACTAACGAGGTGAAGACCGGCCTCAATATGGAATCCTCCCCGATCGTCATCGGGGACATCATCGTCATCGGATCCAGATCCGGTTCGGTATTCGGAGTAAAGATCACGTAAATAATCGTCATCCGAATCGTATTCGGATCCGGTTCGGTATTCGGAGTAGAGATCATGCAAATGATCGTTGTTCGATATAGACACACATCACGGGGGCAGAAAACCGGTCAACATGAATCATTATGAAGACGTAGTTCGAATAGAGGCGGAGATATCCGGATACCGGAAGGCTTGCCTGCGCGCCAATATTTATCTGGACAGGAAACTTGTCGCCTGGAACGACAGCCTTCAATGGAACAATAATTTTTTGCGCTCCCTGTCCGTCGAGTGCATCGACGGAATGGCCGAGAAACTCAAAGGAACGGATCTGTTGTCATGGAACACACATTATCCTGAGCTCGTAAGTTCTGAGACTGCGGCACCGGTTTTTTCTCCGGAGCAATGGTCGGTGACCGTTACTTTTCGAGACGGGACGGTTTTCAGAAGCACCGGCTCCCGAAGTTTTCCCGCGAAATGGAAAGAGTTCCGCGACTTGATCGAGTGTGCGGTGCGTGTACCGTTTCGGCTTCGATAGAATGGCTGGGGGTCCGGGAACACGGAGGTGAATCTTTGTGTTTTCAGGCCTCGATTTTTCTGTTACAATAAGTAATGATTATAGTCCGGAGGTTTGTTGAGTGGATTATCTGGAAGGACTTTTACTGGGATCCCAGTGGAGTGACACCGATTTTACAAACAGAAGACATATCAGCTCGTTGGTACTTTACGGTGTTTTTGTTAACGCCTTGATTCTTATGAACTATTTGACCGGAAAACTGTCCAACCTGATTCAGGGAAACTTCACGACGAAGCTGATCCTCTATTTGATTCTCTTTGTCGCTTGCCCGTTCATTTGCTTCCGCTATTATCGTTTCCCGATTTGGGCGAAGATTCCGATCCTGATTGTCCAAACCGCAAAGCAGGTGCTTCTGACGCTCCTGATGCTCACTTGGGCCCGGCCGAAGATTACGCTTTCCTCTGGAGATATAAAGGATACGATGATCGAGTTTTTGAACAGTACGCTGGAATCGCATACTTTGCGGTACCGCGAAACGGCCGGCACTTTTGCTACGGTTGTCGGGGTGCTCAGCGGAGGAGTCTATATTGTCTTCATGTTCCTTGCGATTGCAATTCTGGTATTGGTGATTCCCGGTCTTGTTTTTGTTTTGGTACGCATGATTCAACTTGGCTACGATAAACTCGTCGCGAAATTCATTTTAGCCAATCATTTGGACCGTTAAGGAGGCGTCGGGTGGCCGAACTATCATCCAGATTGATACTGTCCACACAGGACTTGGAGATGCAAATGGGAGTCAATAAACTCCCGTTGTTTATTCATGAGGCGGAGGAAGGTTTTCTCGAGATGACCCGGAAGATCGTCGATTATATCTCGAAGCATCCGACCGTTCGTGCCGTGTTTATTTCCGGACCCACCTCTTCGGGGAAAACAACATTTACGGAGCGCCTCGCTTCCGGTCTTCGCGATATGGGTCGAAGGGCATGTCGATTGTCTCTTGATAATTACTACGACGTCGTTACCCCCGTTTTCGATGAGGACGGACGACCGGACTATGAGTCAATATATACAATTGATACGGTTTTGGCGGGAGAGAATATCCGGGATCTTCTGAGCGGAAAGTCTGTCGTTATTCCTTACTTTAACTTTAAAACCCGAAGTCGCGAGTTCGGAGATCCCGATTCCGCGATGTCGCTCGGGGCGGACGGAATCGTCCTCGTGGAAGGCCTTCACGCGCTGGCAGAGGATGTCGTGGGTGTTCTTTCAAGGGATGAATGGATCGGCGCTTTTCTGATGCCTTACGGGGATATCGTCGCCGATCAGAAATTGTTCCGAAGCGAGGATTTCCGACTCTTAAGAAGAATCGTCCGGGATAAGCGTCATCGGGGAGCACACGCTTTAGCGACGATTGATTACTGGCCGATGATCTCCGGATCTGAGCAATTGTACTTTGACGAATACCTGAAGAAGGCGGATTTTTTTGTCAATACGATCCTGGCATACGAAACGCTTGTGACCGCACCGGTCGCGGCTTTGGACATTCAGGAGGCTCTGGGCCAAATCCGTGACGGGACGGTACAACGATCCGTTTTTATGGAACGAACGATTCCGCCCCAAAAGTTCGCCGATTTGGACCGCGCGATCGCCCGGTCCGAAGATTTACTTCGTAATCTGAAAAGGATCCCGGAAGTAGACCCGAAGTTGGTCCCGGAGCACTCGATTCTGCAGGAATTTATCGGAGAATTATAACCTGTGATACTCTCGTGATGTGATCGCAACGGGATTCCGGCAGAATTCGATCGGACCGATGAAAGACGATACCCGACTTCGTCTTCCGATACGAAAAATCCGGATTCTTGACATCTCTGTTCAGACTTGCATAATCAGAATGAGAAAGGGGAGTCAGAAGATATGCCGATACGGATTCAAAACAACCTTCCCGCGGCCGAAGTGCTGGAGCGTGAGCACATATTTGTGATGCCGGAGGACCGGGCTTTTCAACAGGATATCCGCCCGATCCGAATTTTGATCCTCAACCTGATGCCCAACAAGATCGCGACCGAGACCCAACTTTTACGCGCGCTTTCCAATTCCCCCTTACAGGTGGACGTAGATCTGATGTACACGTCTTCGTATATGCCCAAGAATACCGCCGTTGAGCACCTTCTGAAATTCTACGAAACCTTCGAAGACATTAAGGGCCGCTTCTATGACGGAATGATTGTCACCGGTGCTCCGGTCGAGCACATGCCGTTTGAGGAAGTTGCGTACTGGTCGGAACTCGAAGAGATTATGAAATGGAGCAAGTCGCACGTTTATTCGACGCTTCATATTTGCTGGGGCGCGCAGGCCGGCCTTTATTACCATTACGGGATACCGAAGCACGACATCCCCAAGAAAATTTTCGGGATATTCCCGCACTGTATGACGTATACCCGGCCGGTCAAACTTTTCCGCGGATTTGATGACGTGTTTTATATTCCCCATTCCCGGCATACCGAAATCCGGCGGGAGGATCTTCTCAAGAGAAAGGATCTCCGGATTCTGTCGGAGTCCGTAGAATGCGGCGTTTATGCGGTGTCGGACTTGACGGGTCGGCAGATCTTTATCACCGGACACTCCGAGTATGACGTCGGAACGCTGAGAGATGAGTACCAGAGGGATTTGGGAAAGGGCTTGCCGATCGATATTCCGAAGAATTATTTTCCCGAAGACGATCCGGATCGGGAGCCGGTTATGAAGTGGAGATCCAGCGCGACTCTTCTTTTTACGAATTGGCTCAACTATTACGTCTATCAGGAGACTCCTTTTGATCTCTCAACGTTGCCGGGTACCGCTCCCGATATCGGTTCGAGCACGGATGTGCACAATGGAAAAGGTATGGAGAGTCCGATTTCCGGAGGAAACGGATACCGGGGAGGCTGACGAATGGGCAAAGAGAATACCGGATCCGAATTTAGCCGGGAAGCACCGAAATGCATCGATTCTTCGATGATATCAACACTGGCACCGTACCGGCCGGCGGATGGCCACAAAGGCACATTCGGCACGCTTCTCATTCGTGCGGGCTCGCCCGGGATGGATGGCGCGGCGATCATGTGCTGTACGGCCGGTCTTCGGAGCGGAACGGGACTTGTTCGCCTGATATCAGGCCGGCAAATTGCAGGGCCCTTGCTGAATACTTGTCCGCAGGCTGTTTTCGATGCGGCGCCGGAATCGGTTGACGACATTGTGTCTCTGTTGAAGACCCGTTCGGATGAAGCGGACGCTGTTGTTTACGGGCCCGGACTGGATCCGGAAGCGGAGAGTGCGGAGACAGAGCTTTCCGTACTGATCTCCGAGGTGCCGAGGCTTCTGCTGGACGCCGGTGCGATTAGCGTACTTCGCAATCACCGCGACACGATATTCCCGATGCTGATTCGTCGAAAAGCGTCGGCTTTGCCGCCGCCGGTCCTGACCCCGCACCCCGGAGAATTTTCGAGACTCATGCCTGAATGGGAAAAATCGGATCGGGTGAGTCTGCCGGGTCGGTTTGCGAGAGATAACGGGGTTGTACTCGTCCTCAAGGGACATGAAACGGCGGTTTTTACACCGGGCGGTCTGTGGTATATTAATACGGTCGGAAACGACGGGCTCGCCAAGGGCGGGTCCGGAGACGTGCTATCCGGTTTGATCGGCGGCTATATGGCGCAGGGAATTGATCCGGAATCAGCCGCAATCGCCGGAGTCTATTTCCACGGATTAAGCGGCGATATCGTAAGCCGGCGTCTCGGCCGCAGGTTTATGCAACCGACCGACCTGTTTGACGGCTTGCCCGAGGCCTACCGCAGTTGCGGATGGCAGTAGTTATAACCGGAGGAGACTTACTGCCGACCGAAGACACGGTCGACAACGATCGAAACCAGAG
>JAAYIQ010000117.1 GCA_012523365.1 Clostridiaceae bacterium | reverse complement strand
TCCTTCCTGCCGATATTTCTGATTCTTCTGGTCGTTTGTGTCATGGCCATGAATGATACCGGAAACCTGGGAGGGATCAATCTGATCATGCCGTTTTTCGGGCATTATCTCGGGATGGCCGCCGCACTGACCGGAGACATGGATTGGGCACGATCGGTGATACTGCTTGTCATCTCGCTCGCGATATCTTCCGCACTCTGCCTCGTCTCGGTTCGCCTTTTGGGCTTCGAACGATTCACCACCACAAATGACGCTTCCTCCGACTACAAAACACGGCGCGACCGAGCGCGCCGGGAGGATCCGAAGATCAACTATCTCGATTATCCGAAGTCGGTGATTTTCGGTTATCGGGCGACGCGTTGGCGCAATGCGTATCGGCTGGTTTCCTATCACTTTACGATGCCGCTTCTCCTGCTATCGGTCTTTCAACCGATCGCGTTGATTGTTCCGATCATCTTTTTCATGCGAAGCGAGAAATCTGTCGAGTTCATCGAATCGTTCGCGGCAATGACCGAGCGCTTACAGTTGGAATCCGCGGTTATATCCGCCTTTGACCTCGTTTCGATGCTCATGAGAGAGCAGGCGTTCATTATCGGCATGGCAATCGGCTATGTGGGAATTATTTTGATTTATCTCCTGATCGTAAGGGTAATCGAGAAAAACCCGATCTCGACGATCGGACTTCCGATTAAGGGTAAAAATGGTATCGGAAAAGCCGTCGCCGCTTATGCCCGAGGAGGCTTGATCGGCCTTTCGATGATCACGGGCGTTTATCTGATACTCTTTTTCTCGGGACAGATCCGGTTCGGAGGCTTTTCGATGGACTCTTCCGAGTGGCCGCTTTTCTTCTCGTATATTCTGATGTGGATTCCGCAGGGAGCGTCGGAAGAAGTGATGATGCGCGGATATATGCTGCCGAGGGTCTCGGTCAAATTCGGGAAAGCAGGCGCCGTTGCGCTTACCTCTCTCCTTTTCGGGCTTTTGCACGCCGGAAACATCGGATTCACGCCGTTGGCCTTATTCAATCTTTGCTTGATTGCGGCGTTTTTCGCGCTTCTTACGATCCGAACCGGTGAAATATTCACGGTATGTGCCGCGCACAGCGCGTGGAATTTCGCACAGGGAAACCTGTTCGGCTTGCAGGTGAGCGGAACCTCCGCTCCAGCCGCGCTGATGTCTGCGGATTATACTTCCGGCGCACGCGCCCTCATAACCGGAGGTGATTTCGGACCGGAGGGCGGACTGGCGGTGACGATCGTGACCGCCGTCGCCATCACCTTGTTATATCTTTCCTCCCGAAAAGCGGCGCGCGCCAAAGGCGCACCGCCTTCCGAACCCGTCACATGAATCATCGGGCCGGGAATCGTAATTATTCCGTTCGCTTCGCGAGTTCTTCTTTCTCCAACAGAACATAGTCGATCTTGCCCACCAGGGTCTTCGGAAGGCTTTCTCTGAATTCGATCTCAACCGGGCGCGCGTATGCGATCAGTTTTTCGGCACAAGTGTCCAGAATCCGGCCGCGAACCGATTCGGGACCGTCGGATATACCTTTCTCATCCAGCACAACAACTGCCTTAACGGCATGAATCCGATACGGATCGGGGATCTCGATCGCGCACGCGCTGTCCACGCCCGGGACGGTATCGATCACCGCCTCGACCTGAGAAGGAAACACCGGCACACCCGACACCTTGATGATGCGCTTGAGTCTTTGCGTAAAATAGAAATAACCTTCATTGTCCATATAACCGAAATCTCCGGTATGCACCCATCTCCGGCCGTCCTCATGGACATGGATCGCTTCGTTGGTCGCCTCGGGATCATTGAGGTAGCCGAGCATCACCGTCGGACCGCTTACGCAGATTTCACCCTGCCCTCCGGGAGAGAGTTCCTGATGGGTGCCGACACTGACGATTTTCATGAGCATATCGGAGATCGGAAGACCGACGGAACCTTCTTTGCTCTGGAATTCCGGGTTCACGCAACAGACGGTAACCGTCTCGGTCAGGCCGTACCCTTCTCGCAATGAAATCGGAGCTCCGCGTTCGCGGACGAAGCGCTCAAACCGCGATTTCAGTTCGGGAGACAACGAGTCGCCGCCGCAAAAACAAGCCTTCAGAAAAGGGAGTTGCTTGCCGGCGAGCTTCTCGCTTTTCATCATACCCTCGAAAAGCGTCGGGACCGCCGCGATGAACGAGGGCTTTTCGCGCAGAATCACCTTGGCGAGTGAATCCGGTGTGAAAACCGGAACAAGAATCGACGCGATGCCGTTACTCAGCATCGTATGCATACACATACAAAGGCCGAAACCGTGAAAAAGAGGCAATATTGCGGCCATCGAAATGCCGGTCGGAAGATATCCGGCTTCAAACGGATCGTCGATATTAACGATTTGAGGGCCGATCGTCGCCAGGACATTCATGTTGTGCGACGAAAGAATGATGGTCTTGGGACTGCCGGTCGTGCCCCCGCTGTGAAGGTATACGGCCGGGTCATGTGCGCCGATCGCGGCGGGTGCAGCGGACTTCACCGTTGAAAGCGCCTCCGCTCCATTTTTCATGAATTGCCGCCAGGTAATGAACCGCTCGGTTTCGGGAACCGCCGGAATCTTCCGTCCCTTGGCAAGATAGAAGGCGGCGCGCTTAACAGGGGAAAGATAGTCGCCGATCCTCGCGACGATGACCTTTCTGACGTCAATCCGCTCGAAAATCGGCAGAGACTTAGACATAAACGCGTCAAGGATGATCAGAAAACGGCTCCCGGTCGACGTCATATAATCCGAAAGCTCATCCGGCGGTGTCTTGGGATGAACCATATTGGCGATGATCCCGAGACGATTCGCCGCGTAAAATATAACGACCGCCTGAGGAATATTTGGAAGGCAGATCGTTAAAACGTCCCCCTTTCCGATACCCAGTCCCGTTAAACTTTCCGAAGCCGCCCGGACCTCCCGGAACAAAGCCTTGTAGGGAAATCGGGATCCCTCAAAACTGACCGCGATCCGATCCGGAAAATACCGCACCGAACGCTCCAACATCTCGTACATACTCTTCTCGGGATATTCAATCGTTTCCTTCATCTTCGGATCATAGTGGTGAGTCCATGGTTTGTTCATCAGGCTACCATCCTTCCGTACTGACAAGTCGAGGCTGTTGCAAACCATTTTATGCTAAACGATCGGAAAAGGGAACGCGATGTGTCGGGTAACTTTATGATTTGTCGAAAATGTCCGTCGAGGCGCCCGTCGATCATGATATACTGAATCATATTCAGACGCTTTCGCGTACTTTTCGAGGCTTCGGAGGTTCCCTTGCCTAAGGCCAAAACTTTATTTGTATGCAATTCCTGCGGTTATGAGGCTTCCGGCTGGATGGGGCGTTGTCCTTCCTGTAAGGAATGGAACACTCTGATTGAGGAAAGAGCCGAACCCGCATCCGACAGAGGCGGCAAACCTTCGATGCGCACAAATTGGGTCGGAGATCATGGCGTTCGAGCGTTATCCGAAATTTCTTCCGATCACCGGGATCGTTTTTCTTCCGGTATCCCGGAGTTCGACCGAATTCTGGGCGGCGGCTTCGTCGAAGGCTCATTGATTCTTGTCGGAGGGGATCCCGGAATCGGGAAATCAACTCTCCTGCTTCAGATTTGCGGACGAACCGACCGCAAAGGAAAGATACTGTACGTATCCGGAGAAGAGTCTCAGGCGCAGATTCACATGCGAGCCGAGAGACTTGATATCGATACTCCCTCCATCCTGTTGTGCTCACAGACTTCCTTTGAGGATATTGCCGGAATTATTGAGGAGCACAAGCCGGATCTGTGTATCATCGATTCTATTCAAACGCTCTATTCCGAGTCTCTGACCTCGGCGCCGGGAAGCATCAGCCAGGCTCGCGAAGTCACATCCGGGCTTCTCCGTATTGCCAAGAATCTCTTGATTCCGATCGTTCTGGTCGGGCATGTAACCAAGGACGGCACACTTGCGGGCCCTCGGGTACTCGAGCACATGGTCGACACGGTCATATATTTTGAAGGTGACGGTGCCGGACCGTTTCGCATGATCCGGGCCGTTAAGAACCGATACGGCGCGACCGGCGAGCTGGCGTTTTTCGAGATGACCGATAAAGGCCTGATCGAGATCGATAACGCATCTTCCCTTTTGCTGTCCGGACGGCCGATCAATGCCCCGGGTTCCGTCGTTACCTCGACGATCGAAGGCAGTCGCTCTGTATTTGTCGAGATCCAGGCGCTCCTTTCCCCCTCATCGTTTTCCACGCCGCAGAGAATGGCGCAAGGGCTCGATCGGATGAGGCTCGGGATGCTGTTGGCAATACTGGAGAAGAAATTTCTGCTCGGAATCAACAATATGGATGCGTATGTCAACGTCGTCGGCGGACTTCGAATCAACGAACGATCCTCCGATCTGGCGGTACTTGCGGCCGTATTTTCGGCTTTTCGAGACATTCCGGTGCGTTCGGATACCCTGGTGTTCGGAGAAGTCGGATTGACAGGAGAAGTCCGTCCGGTCAATTTTGTCGAACGTCGTCTCGGAGAGGCAATTGCGCTCGGCTTCGCCAATTGCGTTCTTCCGGGCGCAAATAAACAAGCGATCGAGAAATTATCAAAGAAATTCGCATCCGACTCTCGTACTAATACAGCAGATCATGCTATAATTGCTTTACCGGAATTTATCTTTGTGGATTCTTTGTCCGAAGCGATCGATGTATTGTTCGCTCCGGGCCGATGATCCCGACAAGCGAGGTGTTCAAATGAGGTTATCAGCATTCAGAACCGGGAAAGAAGAGGTGAATCGTCTCTTCGTGATTGTTCCCGCCGCCGGAAACGGAAGCAGAATGAACAGCGATGAGAACAAGCTGTTTATGAATCTGTTGGGTGTACCTGTGATTGAGCGAACGTTGAGAGCATTCGATACTTTTCTCAATCGTATGTCCAGAAAAACTGCCTTCTCGATACAAATGGTGGTCGTAACGGCGGAAGAGAATATTTTCAAGATCAAACGCATCTGCGAGAAGAATAATTTCGCGTTTGTGAAGGACATCGTTCCCGGTGGCGAGTCCCGCCAGGAATCCGTGTGGAACGGAATTCTTGCGCTTTCTTCACTTCCGTTTCCTCCCGGCGAGGAGGACGTCGTGTTCATTCATGACGGAGCACGTTGCCTTT
Source organism: Clostridiaceae bacterium (assembly GCA_012523365.1). Classification (GTDB taxonomy): domain Bacteria; phylum Bacillota; class Clostridia; order Saccharofermentanales; family Saccharofermentanaceae; genus JAAYCT01. The sequence goes on along the minus strand of JAAYIQ010000117.1, from coordinate 6,572 downwards.
TGGATCAAGACACTCTCGACCGTTGCCTGAAAGCTTCGTCAATGTATGATGTGTGCGCCGCTTCGGTACCGGTCAAGAGTACGATCAAACAGACAGATAAGGAGGATGCCGGCGCTGTTCTGTCAACCCCCGATCGTGAGACCCTTCAGGAAATTCAGACCCCTCAAATTTTCAGATACAATATTCTCGTCGAGGCATATTCCTCCGCGAATCGCAGAGGTCGCGTCGCGACGGACGACACATCACTCGCGGAAGCGATCGGTGCCAAGGTTCGACTGATTGAGGGTTCCTACTCCAACATCAAAATAACCACGCAAGAGGATTTCGCAATCGCCGAATCCTTTCTTCAGGGAGAAATCGAGGTTCCTGCGGCACCGGTCATAGTGGAAAAGCCACCGGAGAGGAGACCGAATTCTCCCTTTAAACCTCTCGAGCCTTTCGAACCGTAATCGCGCAGATCGCCATAATCCCCTCCCCGCGACCGTAGGCGGACAAGCCTTCACCGGACGTTGCGGTCAGAGCAACCGATTCGACGGGGATTCCGAGCAGAACAGAAACACCGAGCCGGATATCGTAGATGTACGATGCCAGTTTCGGTGTTTTACATTCGACAGAAAAAGAAACGTGAATGATTTCGCTGCCATGAAGATGATTAAGCGCTTCCTTCAGGTATTCGGCGCTATCGGTGATCCCTTGCGAAAGACACATCTCATCCGCCTTCGCTCCCAAAATATTCACCCCGGTAATTCCGGAGATCGCATTGGTCAATGCGTGCAACAGGACATCACCGTCGCTGTTTGCCTCCAACAGAGGAGCCCCCTGAATCATGACGCCGCCAAGTTTCTGAACACCTTCGGGCGCGAATTCGTTTTCTTGATAAGACCTGAAACGATGGCTGTCCTGACCGATCGCAAACAGATAATCATAATCCATTTTCATCTTCCTCCTGTATAACGCGCGAGCCCTTCCCGCTACACGTTTATCCGATCGATTCGACGACCCACTGCCTTAACTCTTCCTGTGACCATTCGACTCGGCTTGTCCCGTCGAAACGCGCTTCGACCTTTCCGCCCCGGAGCACGATAAACTCCGGTATCGTCTCCACACGATAATGCGATGCGATGGTCGACTCCGTCGTGACATCCACGGTAACGATGAGCACGCGATCGTTATAATCCTCTGCGATTTGCTCGATTTCAGCGATCGTACCGGCTGCGTCACTCCTCAAGAAAGAATAGAAATAGAGCAGAACCGGAAGCGGCGCTCCGGTAATATATCCGTTGAAATCCGTAACCGCCCGATACGTAATCCCGTACCCTTCTCCTTCAAAATCCTCGTATACCATCGCGGTGATCGACGCGTTATAGGCGTACTCTCCCAGAAATCCCCGATAATCGGTCTGTGCCGGGGCTTTTGTCGCGCATGAAGACGAGCTCAGGACCAGAACCAGCATTGTCACCCAAACGACCGCATCCCGGACGGCTCGAAAAGCGCTGTTGCGCATACTCATGTCAGTCCTCCCGCACACACCGGAAAACCCGGTATCCCGCATCCTTCCCAATCACCTCACACGCCCCGAAAAGCGCGGTCAACTTGTCCTGCGCCGACGGTGCCCCCTGCTTCTTCTGCAGTACCGCGTAGAACAGACCGCCCTCGTTCAATCGGGCAAACGCCCCTTCAAAGAACGAATAGACGGTTTGCTTCCCTGCACGAACCGGCGGATTGGTCATGATCACGTCAAACATGCCCTCAACGGAAGAGAATCCGTCGGACTCAAAAATCGTGGCGGCTCCCGCATGATTCATCGATGCGTTTTCCCGGGAAAGCTCGATCGCCCGCTCGTTGATGTCAGCCATAAAAACCTCAAGCGCCGGGAAGACCCGTTTCATGGCGATTCCGACCGTCCCGTACCCACAGCCGAGATCCAGAAAACGCCCGCGCCCGATTTTACGTTCATTCAAATCCCCGATCGCCGATTCCAGCATCAAACGGGTTCCGAAGTCGATATGATTTTTCGAAAAAACCTGTGAATCGGTAATAAAACTCAAATCGATCCCGTGGATCCGGGCTTCGACCCGGCCACGATCGGAAGGAGCCTCCGGTGCCTTGGAATAATAATGGTTCATTACATGCGCTTCCTTTCCCAGATCCGTCCGACCCCGGACTTCCGCAGGATCAAAAGGATCGGATATCCGATCACGTAGACTACGAGCGTCTCGCTCAAAGCGATCCAGCCGACATTGATGACGATCATCGTCATCAGAACCGGTCCGTCAGTTAAAAGAAAAGTCAAATAGGTTCCGACAATCAACGCATTGAAGACGATCGGAGGCAGAAGCGAGGCCAGGTCCCTCGGGACTTCCTTGATCTTGTGCAGTATCCGGTACAGGTACCGGGTACAAACCGCCGAAAGAAGTGTTGCGATTGTTCCGAACACGATGTCGATCAGCCCGAGATTCTGAGGATTCAAAAGATTGGAAAGAAAACATCCGATCGTCAGTCCCGGTATCGCGGCCGGCGTCAATATCGGCAGAATCGACATGCTTTCCGCCAGTCGAAATTGCAGGGGTCCGAATGCGACCTGAGCGAACGGCAGGGTCAGAACAACATACACCGCTGCAATCGCTGCCGATGTTACGACGAAAAGTGTCTCTCTGTAGTGACCTTCTCTGTTCTGTGTCATGTATTCTCTCCCATCTTAGTCCTTCACATTTTATACCAGTTTGATCCGAATATGAACCGTAAAATTTCACGGAGGCCCCATTGCCCTCTGCTCGCGAATTCTCGAAAAACCGTTGCATCATCAAACCTTTGTGATGATATAATCAGTTAAGGGTTTTTCCATCAGCTACAAAACGTTCCGTAAATCGATATTTTTCGGTCTGCGGCGAAAGGCGGTTACTATGTCCGAATCCAGATCCCGATCCAAATCCACCCGCAAATGGATCAAACGCGGCATTATTCTTGCCGTTTTGCTTATAATAACGATCTCGCTGATGCTCGCTTGGGCGTCTTTCAAGAACAGACAAGAAGCGGAATCCCTTCTTCTCCCGACCGCGATTGCGGAGCGCGGAGATATCCGAACGATCGTTCAGGCCGGCGGTTCGATTTCTTATTCCGAGACCGTCACGGTATCGGCTCCCTCGAACGGGAAAGCCGAAGAGATCCTCTTCCGCTCCGGTGATGCCGTCCAAAAGGGCGACGTGATCTTGCGGCTTCGAAACGACAGGATCGAAGAAGAACTTTCCGCCCTGCAAGCTGAATTAAATGCGGCGGAAATGAACCTTTTAAGCGAATCGCCGATGAAGTCCTCAACCCTTCGCAGTCCGGTCTCCGGACGGGTCAAAGGAATTTACATCGCTAAAGACGACGACTTGTCCGTACTGTCCAAGACGACGGATGGCCTGATCCTGCTCGCGCTCGACGACTCACTCGTCGTTACGCTCCCTGCGGAGACTCAAGCTTCGCTCGGCGATCGGGTCACGGTACAGATCGGAGATCAGTCCGCGGACGGTATCGTCACCGATATCACCGATGATAAAGTGGACGTCACCTTCCCCGATCGCTCGTTTAATATCGAAGACACCGCGAAGGTGCTCGATGAGTCCGGCCGGGAAATCGGTACCGGCTCGCTTCGGGTCAAGACACCCTATTATTTCATCTACTCTTCCGGAACGGTCTCTTCCGTATCGGTATCCCTGAACAGCAAGGTCTCCTTCGGATCCACGTTGATCAGGCTCAAGGAAGCGGTGTATTCACCCGCCTATTTATCACTTCTGGAGTCACGTCAGGAAATCGTCGAAAAGATCTCCGGGAAGCGCTCGGAACCCGAGTTTGTTGAGGTCACCGCACCCGAGTCGGGAATCATCACCGAATTTATGGTAACGGAAGGCGCGGAAATTCCCGTCGACAGTCCGCTGGCAATCATTTCCGTCGCCGGAAGCCTCGAACTGAATGTCAATATTGATGAGCTCGATATCTCGAGCGTCGAGATCGGTCAGCCCTGTAAGATCTTCCTATATTCCGCAGATTCCAAGCCTTATACCGGAACCGTGAATTGGATCGCTCAAACCGGATCCGTAAACAGTATGAGTTACATCAATAATTTTCAAGTCAAAATCGTTTTCGCTGACACAGCCGGTTTGCGGGTCGGCATGAGCGCACGAGTGGAGATCCTGACCGACGAACACAAAGATGTTGTTTTGATCTCGACGCAAGCGATTCGGAATATTGACGATAAGGAATATGTCTTCATCGCCGACAATGTTGACGCAAACGGAAAGACCTCTGATTCCGGCAGACAAGTCGAAGTGACCACCGGCCTTTCCAACGGTTACATGACCGAGATTATTTCGGGTCTGGCGGAAGGTCAGGCGGCCGTTATGCCTTCCGAAGAGATCGGTTTCGAGCAGCTGTTCTTCTGATGAAAAGAACAGAAGTCCGATAATACACGCAGGAAAGTTGAGAAATATATGATTCGGCTCGAAAATGTATGTAAGACCTATTATCTCGGCGGAGAAACCGTCCGTGCAGTCGACCACATTTCTTTGGTGATCAGCGAACACGAGTATATCGCCGTGATCGGCGCGTCCGGGAGCGGAAAGTCGACGCTGATGAACATCATCGGCTGTTTGGATTCCGCGGATGAGGGCACATACTATTTACGCGGCAAGGAGATTTCCGATTATACCGATCGACAGATGGCAACTTTGCGAAACCGTGAGATCGGCTTTGTCTTCCAGCAGTTCAACCTGATCCAGAAACTGACTGCCTACGAGAACGTCGAACTCCCCTTGGTCTATCAGGGGATTGGGTACGGCAAGCGGCGTATAATGACCCTTGAGGCGTTGGAACGCGTCGGACTGACCGATCGGATGCACCATCGACCCAACCAACTCTCCGGCGGCCAACAACAACGCGTTGCGATCGCGCGGGCGCTTTCGGCGCGACCCTCGCTGATTTTGGCGGATGAGCCGACCGGGAATCTGGACTCGAAGACGAGTGAAGAGATCATGAGGCTTTTCGATGAGCTTCACGAATCCGGAAATACCATACTATTGATCACACACAATAAGGAGATCGCGTCGGCAACGCAGAGGAGCGTTCTTCTCGTCGACGGGAAAGTCGTTTCCGATACGCTGATCACCCGCGCTACCGACACCGATGATCCTACAGAAACCGATGATCCCACGGAAAAGGAGGTTCACGCATGAAGATAACACAAGCGATCAAGATGGCGTTTTCCGCGATCGCCGGCAATAAAATGCGCGCCTTCCTGACCATGCTCGGCATCATCATCGGCGTTCTTTCGGTTACGCTTCTGATCAGCATCGTGCAGGGTGCAACCGGGGCCTTGACCAAAGAAATCGAAGGGATCGGCGGCAACAAGATCATGGGTTCTATTTATCGATACGATGGGGCTTTCCTTCAACCGGAGGAATTGTTGGCGCTGGAAGAAGAAGAAAGCATCGCATACGTCGCCCCGGAGGTCACGGACTCATTTATTTCCGCAAACGCACAGGGAAACAGTGCGGAGGTCGATATCCTCGCAGTGACCGATCGCACCGCCCTTGTCGATCATCTTCAGCTCGACAAGGGTCGGTTTATTTCCAAAAGTGATGACGAAGCCCGCCTCTATGTCGCCGTAATCGGCGCGGGCGTGGCCGACGCGCTTTTCGGGCACAGGGACGTCATCGGTTATACGATCACCCTCTATGATCGTTCTTTTCGAGTCATCGGAGTGCTGGTCGAGAAAGGCCGGTTTTCCATGGATTCCAATGATGAGAATGTTTATATTCCGATATCAATCGGTATGCGTTTAACCTCTTCGAGCGGAGTCAGTGAATTCAGTGTCGTCTCTTCCTCTATGGAAACATCGCGGGATGCGATGGCTGCGATCGATCGCTTTCTCGCCGGCCGGATCAAATCCTACCGGCTGTATGACGGAGATTTTGATAAAGGCTACTACTTATTTAACATGGGCGATATTCTGTCCGCTTTTCGAAAAATAGAGAACATCATGTCGATGGTTCTCGGCGGGATCGCGGGCATCTCTCTTCTGGTGGGCGGCATAGGAATCATGAACATCATGCTGGTTTCCGTCACCGAGCGGACCCGGGAAATCGGGATTCGCAAGGCGATCGGCGCTCAGCACACCGATATCATGATCCAGTTTCTGGTCGAGGCGATGACCATCTCCCTGACCGGAGGGATCATCGGCATGCTCTTAGCGTCAATATTGCTGAGCATTATCGGAGACATCATCAAGATCACGCTGAGCCTCTCTTTGCCGGTTGCTGCGCTTGCGATCATTTTTTCGATCAGCATCGGAATGATTTTCGGCATCTACCCGGCCAACAAAGCCGCGAAACTCCGGCCGATCGACGCGCTCCGATACGAGTAAAGAAAAGGCCGATCGATCATGAATGCCCGTGATCCGCGGCCGACAGGATATGTCGGCCGAACCATTCGCTTTTGATAATAAACGCGTCCTACTGTCGAAGTCTTGCGCTTACGATTCCGCGATCGGACGGTCGGCCGGTACAAGCATGTCGACTTTCATGGTGTTCCCT
>JAAYIQ010000116.1 GCA_012523365.1 Clostridiaceae bacterium | reverse complement strand
GATGACGATGATGAAGATGATACCGGACCGACAAAGAGCGTTACTTTTGCGGAGCAGGTACTTTTCAATCAAGGCGGGATCGAAATCAAGGTGACGGGAATCGATATGGAACCGTATCTCGGACCCGAAATCAACTTTTCTATCAATAACGGAAGTGACAAATCAATTCTTGTTCAAATTCAAGAAGCATCGGTCAACGGATTTATGGTGAATATGATTCTTTACAATACGGTCTCGGCAGGGAAGAAATCGAACCAGAAAGTCTATATTCCTGCAAGTGAGTTAGAAAAGGCCGGTATAAAGGAAATATCAGAGATCGAATTCAAATTTCAAATTATTGACAGCGAGAAATATGAAACATTATATCAGACCGAGCCCGTAATCATCAAAGCGGAGGGTAGTTCCGATTACAGACAGAAATATGATATGAGCGGAACGACGGTTTATGAAGAGGGTGGAGTTAAGATCGTTATCAAGAAGCCGGTAAAGGATGAGTATGGCGGGATGGCCATACCGGTGATTGTTGAAAATAAGTCCGGAAAGAGTCTCACGATTCAATTTCTTGACACTTCGGTTAATGGCTATATGTTTAATTTCTTCTATTATATGACCGTCGCGGACGGGAAGATGGCAATCAGTGATATTACTTTATATGAAACAGAACTGGAAGATAATGACATCGAGGAAATTGAGAATATCGAATTCGGCATTACGGCCTTTGCTCCGGGAGAATGGAATGCCGTGATCGATAAGGACGGAATATTAGTAAGTTTCTGATTTTTTATTTCATTTCCGAACTTGATTGCCGCGGCTTTTTGAAAAAGAAAGTCCGCGGCAGGTCATGTTCGAGCATAATTTTATTCGAACGGGAGGCATTGTGGAAGATCAAATTATGTCCGGACATAAATACTCCTATGATGAATCGAGAAAAGAGATACTGCGGCTTCAACGGGACCCGTATGAACTATATATGCGAAGTCACCGCGTTTATGCCGTACTGGTTGACACCAATATGGACGGGGTTCTTTTCTCGGTTGCGTGTATTGTTGACGGCACTTTCAGCCTGTACGGCGAGAACGGCTGTATCTTGGGTTACGCGGATAAATTCAAAGAACTGGCGATGGCTTCGAGAGCTTTTGTTTACGGAGCCGAGCAAGTGATACCGGCATCCGCGGAGACGAAGAACACGGATCTTCCGGCCGACGGGGAACGGATATTTTATCTGATGACCGACGGGGTGATTTACAAAGCGATATCCCGTAAGGGGTCAATGTCAAAAGAACCGGTTGAAATTCAGGTCATCAATTTGATTTTCGATAAGGTTTTGGGTAAATATTTCGAACATGCGGGTGATCAATAAAGACGACGCGTTATTCACAAATTCCTTTGAAAAGGTTATCATTACGTATGTAGGCCGTCGCTTCATGTTGAGGAGAAAAAATGCTAAGGGAATTTGTCGTTCTTTTTTTATTGGGTCATGTACTCGGTGACTTCTATTTTCAAACGGATGAGATCGCCCGGAAAAAGGAATCGAGCGTTAAGTGGGTGCTTATTCATTCGCTGGTATATGCCGTAACCATTTTCGTGATTTTCATACCGGTTATGAACACGGTTTTGATAATCGGCGCGGCGATGGCCAGTCTTTTTCATCTCATTATCGATTTGCTTAAGTATCGGTCATTACTGTCCGCCGACAGGAACGGCACGAAGACGATGGCACTTGAACGCAAGGCCTTTTTCGCTGACCAGATCCTTCATCTGGCCGGGATATTGATGATTGCTTACATTATGGCGACATCGGGTCGGCTAAACCGGTCCTGGATGCCGATCCATGAGTTTTTTGACTATGCAGGAATACCGGAAAATCTTTTTCGATCGATCTTATTGGTGCTCCTTCTGATTCACAAACCGGCGAATATGATCATACAGCGGCTTCTGATGCCGTATAAGCCGGATATCGCCGAGGATCAGCCCGGTAACAATGCCGGTAGATTCATCGGTACGATCGAGCGGATTATCATGGTTATTTTTCTGTTTATCGGACAATACGCGGCGATTGGACTTGTGCTGACCGCAAAATCGATCGCTCGCTATGAAAGGATTTCCAAGGAAAGGGATTTTTCAGAATATTATCTGTTGGGGACGCTTTCAAGTACTCTTTTAGCGATCGTTTTTTATCTTTTGATATAGTGTCGGTGTTCTTAATTTCATTGAAATCTGCTCCGGGGGGTGAGGGTGTGCTTTACGAGGTTATGGAACTGCAACACTTGGATGTTTGTACGGCTGGATTCGTCTCAGCGTATGAAGAAGAACCATGGACGATCGACAGAGCGCGGGAATATCTTACCGATCTCTTTAATACCCCTCGATCCATCGGCTTTTGTGCTTTTGAAAACGATCTTTTTGTTGGGGCGATTATTTGCAGGGAGATCGTAGGCAGTAAATATAACCGGCTCTCTATTGAAGAATTCTTCGTTATTCCGATCGCAAGGCGCAAGGGCTACGGTAATGCGTTAATGGAAATCGTAAGACGTCATGTCTGCAACAACGGACTTGGTGCGATTACGCTGATGACCGAACGGGATAATCCGGCGGTTTCATTTTACGAGAAGGGCGGATTTGCTCACGTAGAACACATGGCATTCCTGGCCGATCAGAATATTTAGGTGTCTGGTTAGGATGAGCGATCGAATATTATTCGTTATACAAACGCATTGCTATAATCAGGCGAATACGCGACTTAGTGATTCGGAAGCAATTTCCGCGAGACTTTCGATGGTCGACTCCGGCGGCGGACTCTTATCTGTCATTTTATATCGCGGATAAAATCGGGTGATGTGATAGGGAATGTGCGGGTCAATACCGGATAACCACCGGGTGAGATTACGCATTTCTTCCGCAGAATCATTTTCTCCCGGAATAATCAGGGTCGTTATTTCGACATGCGCCCTTTCGGAGGCAAGCTCGATCGTCTTTTTAACGGTATCCAAGTCACCGCAGATGCGTCGATAGAAGTCTTTTGAAAAGGATTTGAGATCGATATTCAGTGCATTGATATTCGGGAGAAGATCAAGTAAAGGTTTCTCGTTGACATAACCGTTTGTGACCAGTACGGTCTGTAAGTTCCGCTGTCGTGCCGCGACGGCGGTGTCTCTTACGTATTCATAACCGATGAGCGGCTCATTATAGGTGAAAGCAATCCCGATATTGCCCGATGAGCGAGTCTCAATGGCGACATCAACCAACTTCTCGGGGGAGTAATAAATCGCCGCGGAACCCTGAAGGCCGGACATGGAAATCTCGTGATTCTGGCAAAACGGACAACAAAAATTACACCCGAAACTGCCGACAGACAGGATAAAACTTCCGGGATAAAAACAATACAGCGGCTTTTTTTCGATCGGATCCAAGGCAATGGATGTGATCATACCGTAATTGATGCTTCGGACGACTCCTCCGGTGTTTTGCCTTGCCCGGCACAGCCCGATCGCCCCGTCTGACAGGACACATCGGTGCGGACAGATCGGACAAACAGCGCTCATTTGTGACGGATCACCTCAAAACGTTCGATCGTATAATCGGCAGAAGAGGAAATGCCTGCCTTCGAAAGTGCGATCGATAACTGAAAATCAATTGTATCGACTCCTTCGAGATTCGGCAAAAGGAGCCCTCGACGACCCCTGTGCGTTACAATAACACCGTACCGGATCGGATCAAGCTCAGACTTGTCCTTTACCGGCTCTGGAAGACCCAGAACGTCGACACTATATTCCAAAAGCGGGAGCTCCGCGATTCCGACCGGCTCGAATCGGGGATCCCCGGTGCCCGACTCAATGGCATTGCGGACGATCTCCTCGG
>JAAYIQ010000115.1 GCA_012523365.1 Clostridiaceae bacterium | reverse complement strand
GGTAAAGCCGCCAAGATCACTGAGAAATTGGCGAAACGCTCCTAATCAAGTCTTGTTTCTTCTTCTGCCCGGTGCGATTTATTTGCTCCGGGCAGTTTTTATATGTTATTTTGTTATGATGGTAAAGGAGGTGAGCAACATGACTGATCGCATGAACTGGTTTCCGGGACATATGCGCAAAGCGATGAACGAATTGAAAGATCGCATGAAGCTCATCGACGTTTTAATCGAAGTGTGTGACGCGAGAATCCCGCTTTCAAGCAGAAATCCCGAACTGCGAAGGATTATTGAGGGTAAAACGCGAATCGTGGTGCTCAACAAATCCGACCTTTCGGATCCGGAACAGAATCGATTATGGGAAGCGTATTTTCTGGGCAAGGGCACTCCGGCAATATCCATTGATTCGGTTCACCGAAAGGGTTTACAGCAAATTCGTTCGATTGCCGAAGACAAGTGCGCGGGAATCCTGCAAAAAGCAAGAGACAAGGGTCGGATCGGAAGACCGATTCGTGCGATGGTCGTCGGCATTCCCAATTCCGGTAAATCGACACTGATCAATTCACTATGCAATCGTAAACTGGCCGTAACCGGCGATATGCCCGGAGTCACCCGCCATTTTCAATGGGCCCGTACCGAATCCGGAATGGAATTGATGGACATGCCCGGTGTCTTGTGGCCGAATTTGGGTAAACCGCGTGATCGGCTTTGTCTGGCTTTGACCGGAGCGATCCGATCCGATGTTACGGATCTGGTTTCGGTTTCTTCATTGGGCATGTCCCTTATTCATTCGCTTTATCCTCAATTCATCGAAAATCGATATGGTATCACCATTCCCCCGGGTCCGTATGACGAACGTGAATACTACGAGCCTTTTATGTCGGCTGCCCGCAAAAAGGGCTGTATTTTATCTGCAGGCAGGGTGGATGAGGAGCGTTTCGCACGGCTTTTTATCGACGATTTCCAAAGTGGTAGAATCGGCCGGGTATCTTTGGAACATGCACCCCGATTCAATACAAAGGAAGATATCAAATGAAAAGATCCGAGATCCTGGAGGAGCGGTTTGAGCGCCTCTCACGTTATGAAGCACAAGCCGCGGCATCTGGATACACCCGGGTCGCCGGGGTGGATGAGGCGGGACGAGGTCCTCTTGCGGGTCCTGTTGTAGCCGGAGCTTGTATTCTCGGCGACATGAAGATTCTCGGACTCAATGACTCCAAAAAACTTTCCGCATCTGTTCGGGACACGTTATTCGAGCAAATCATGATGCATGCGACCGCATGGTCTGTCTCGGCCGTAGAACCGTCCGTGATCGATTCGATCAATATTCTTGAAGCAACGAAAAATGCAATGTTTTCGTGTATTGAAAGTCTGAATGTCATACCGGATTGTGTCCTCTCGGACGCATTGAAAATCCCCGGGATCCGGATGAAATGCATCCCGATCGTACACGGTGATGCGTTATCCAATTCCATCGCAGCGGCATCGATCCTTGCCAAAGTGCATCGTGACCGATTGATGTGTGAATATGATGATATCTATCCGGGTTACGGATTTTCGAAACATAAAGGATACGGAACGAAGGAACATTATGAAGCCTTAAGAAGATTAGGACCGTCTCCGATTCATCGGCAATCATTTCTCAGAAGTTTTTTTGAAGGGAACGGGAAAGAAGCTTTTGTCGAAAACTGATCCTGCATCTTGAGTGACACTTGATATATTAACAACATGAGCAACAGAATGAGTGCGATCAAAGCAATCGAATCCGGTATGCTGGCGGAACAGGCGGTCCGTTATTTCTTGGATCGCAGAGGATTCCGAGAGGTGACACACAATTATTGCGTTCATCGAATGGGCGAAGTAGATATCATCGTCAAAAGAGATGAAACATTGTATTTTGTGGAGGTGAGAATGCGTCGCGATCAATCATCGTATGGTACGTCGGAAGATTCAATCGTGCCACTGAAGCGCAAGAGAGTTCTAACTGCTGCCAATCATTTCATTCAGGCCTATGGTTTGCAATCTTATTACACCGAATTTTGGGCCGCAGGCGTATCGGTCAACACGAGAGAACGAAGAGTAAGAATCAAAATGTCGCCGTTCTGAATGCAAGCCTCTTGTTTTTTTCCTTCATAATAAACTATAATAATTCAACCGCTAAACGCATGAAGAGCAATTCATGCAAGATGAATATACGACAGTGTCTTTTTTAAGGAGGCCCAGTATGAAAGCATTGGCTCAGGAAGAACGATCAGTACTGTTGAGTCTCAGAAACGAGCTGACCGTGCGTTACGAAGAGTTCCGCGCCAGGAAATTATCCTTGGACATGACGCGGGGGCGACCCTGCTCAGATCAGTTAGATATTGCAAAAGAACTATACGCTCTTGTTGACGATACTTCTTTTCGATCGGCAAATAACACGGATTGCAGAAATTACGGCGCTCCCACAGGTATTGATGAATGCAAAAGGGTATTTTCATTCATTACCGGAATCGACCCTTCGCTCATTATTCTCGGGAATAATTCCAGCCTTTCGCTTATGTATGATACGTTATTGAGGTCCATGGTCTTCGGTGAAATCGAATCGGATCGCCCGTGGGGAAATGAGACGGTTCGCAAATGGCTTTGTCCGGCTCCCGGATACGATCGTCACTTCGCGATTACCGAGGCACTTGGATTTGAACTGATTCCGATTCAGATGAATTCGGACGGCCCGGATATGGATCAAGTGGAGAAACTGGTTTCATCCGACGATTCGATCAAGGGAATGTGGTGTGTTCCTTTATACAGCAACCCGGATGGAATCGTGTATTCCGAGTCCGTTTGCGCAAGACTTTGCTCCATGAAGACGGCGGCAAAGGATTTCCGCGTTTATTGGGATAATGCATATGCGGTTCACCATTTGTCATTGAAAAATAGGAGAAGCATCCCGAACGTTTTGGACTTATCCGTATCGGGAGGAAATCCGAATCGTTTTTACGTTTTCGCATCCACATCAAAAATTACCTTGGCCGGATCCGGTATCGCATGCATTGCGGCGAATACCGACAATATCAACCGGGCTAAGAAGCAGCTCTCACTCAGAACGATCGGTCCTGATAAGTTGAATCAGCTGCGTCATGCGCGATACATTCCGGATCAGAAGGCGCTGGATACCATTATGGAGAGACACGCCGCGATCATACGGCCGAAATTTGATGCGGTTCACTCAATTTTGGAAGAAGAGCTCGGAGGTCTTGATATCGCAAAATGGAAAAAACCGGAAGGCGGATATTTTATCAGTTTGTTTCTGATGAAGGGTACTGCAAAGAAAGTGGTTGAAGCAGCAGCCTCGGCGGGGGTGCTGTTAACATCGGCCGGCGCGACTTATCCTTACGGATCAGACCCGGACGACTCAAATATCAGAATTGCTCCGACGATGCCTTCTTTGGTAGACCTTCAGACTGCCACCCGGGTTCTGGCGATTTGTGCTAAACTGATTGCTGTGGAGCAATTGCTTCGTGATTGAGCGACCCGTGATCGGCTTCATACCTGATGACAGGACGGAATATTATGGGGGAGTTATGAATAATACGTACGAGAATGTATTAAGTTCGCGATACGCCGGCGAGGAAATGTTGTTCTTGTTTTCTCCCGACCATAAATTCCGGACATGGAGACGATTGTGGATCGCTCTGGCCGAGACCGAAATGGAATTAGGGCTCCCGATACGGCTTGAGCAGATCGATGAAATGAAGCGGTTTGCAAATGAAATTAATTACGAGGAAGCAAACTCTGCCGAGAAGCGATTCAGACACGATGTAATGGCCCATGTTTTCGCATACGGAGTTCAATGTCCGACCGCCAAGCCGATCATTCATCTTGGCGCAACGTCATGTTATGTCGGTGATAACACCGATATTCTGATCATGCGAGATGCGCTCATGCTCCTGAGGCGTAAGATCATAAGAATCATCAGCGCATTATCGATATTCGCAAATGAGTACAGAAATCTGCCGACTCTCGGATTCACTCATTTTCAACCCGCACAATTGGTAACAGTCGGGAAACGTGCGACTCTGTGGATTCAAGATCTTCTTTTCGACCTTGATGATCTCGACTACGTCTACCGAGGTCTGAAGCTTTTGGGATGCAAGGGAACCACGGGCACTCAGGCCAGTTTTCTCAGTCTTTTTGACGGAGATCACGGCAAAGTTGAGGCGTTGGACCGAGTTATTTCGGAAAAGATGGGAGTCAACTCTGCGTATCCTGTGAGCGGGCAAACCTATTCCAGGAAGATCGATTCGCGTGTTCTCGGAGTCCTGTCGTCGATCGCTCAAAGCGCTGCGAAGTTCAGTAACGACATCCGGCTTCTTCAGCATCTTAAGGAAATTGAAGAGCCCTTTGAGAAAGATCAAATCGGATCGTCCGCTATGGCTTATAAGCGTAATCCTATGCGAAGTGAGCGAATTGCCTCTCTCTCGAGGTACGTTATCGCTCAATCTCTCAACCCGCCATTAACGGCTTCCGCACAATGGTTTGAACGAACTCTGGACGATTCCGCGAATAAGCGGCTCTCCATTTCGGAATCTTTTCTTGCGACAGATGCAATACTCATCATATATGAGAACATTGCATCCGGTCTTTGCGTTAACCGTGAGGTCATTACACGAAGGATCATGGAGGAGTTGCCGTTTATGGCAACCGAGAATATACTGATGGAGGCAGTCAAACGGGGAGGAGACAGGCAGGATCTGCACGAGCGGATCCGGATTCATTCTATGGCCGCTGCCGCTGAAGTGAAGTCGTTCGGACGGCGCAATGATTTGTTGGATCGGATTGCCTCAGACAGCCTGTTTTCGCTGAACCGGACTGATTTAGAGGGGCTGCTGAATCCGGTTTTGTATATCGGAAGAAGCCCGGAGCAAGTCGACCGGTTCCTTTCCGAATTCGTTAATCCGATTTTAAAGGATTCCGAGGCGGACCTTTCCGGAGAACGACCTCAATTGAAGGTTTAGGGGGATGACTTCTGATCTATCTCGATAACGCGGCGACGACCCGTCCTTTGCCGGAAGTCGTCGAACTTATACAAAAGGATCTGTCTGATCCGATGCTTTTCGGTAATCCCGGCTCACTTCACAAAATGGGCCGTATTGCGGAACAACTTTGGGAGAATTCCCTGAACGATATCTCCCGAATCCTTCGGGTCTCCGCTGATGAGCTGATCGTAACTTCCGGCGGAACCGAATCGATCAACACCTCGTTGACCGGCTATTTACATGCAAATCCGCGTAACGGCAAGCACATAATCTCCACACGTGCCGAGCATAAGGCTTCTCTGGAGACACTCCTTCGACTCGAAAAGTCAGGATACGAAGTCTCATATGTCGATGTGGACCGTTCCGGACAACCCGATTATTCAGCCATTGAAGACCTGATACGAGAAGATACGGCCTTAATTACGCTGACGCACGTGAATAACGAAACCGGTGCCATGCTCTCTCCGAAGCGAATTGCGGATGCCAGACGTCGTAAAAACCCGCGAACCGCAATACATTTGGATTGCGTCCAAACACTTGGCAAATGTCCGATTGATCTGCGTGAATGGGGAGCGGATATGGTCTCATTTTCCGGACATAAGATTCATTGTGTAAAAGGCGTCGGGCTTCTGTATATTAAAAAAGGAACGCGTATCGAGCCACTCATTGTCGGCGGCGGGCAACAGAGAGGCATGCGATCGGGCACGGAGAGCCCGTGGTTGATCCGGGCTTTCGCGGTCGCACTTACCGATGCGATTGATAACATGAAGGAAAGTCTACCGGTAATTTATGAGTGCAGGCGATTACTGTGTGATAGAATAGTCGGGTTGGACGGAATCATCCTTTCTCCGACCGATGCAAGCCCCTACATTGTGAATGCTTCCTTCGGCCGTTTTCAGTCTGAGACTCTTCTTCATGCGATGGAAACCCACGACGTCTTCATCTCGACCATTTCTGCGTGTACTTCCAAGAAGAAGAAAATGAGTCATGTGCTATCCGCGATGCGTGTGCCCGATTCCGTCGCGCGCAATGCCGTACGTTTCAGTTTTTCGAGATTTACGACAACAGCGGAAATCTCGGAAGTGACACGCGTTTTGGACCGGATAACAGAAGAATACAGCTTAATGAAATGAGAAACACCATGGATAATGTACAGGCACAAAATGTCATTCTGGCAAGAATCGGAGAAATCGCATTGAAGGGATTGAACCGAGGTCGATTTGAACATCAACTGATTGCCAATATTCGCTTCACACTAAGTGAAATCGGATCTTTCAGCGTTTTCCAAAGCCAGTCCAGACTCTGGATCGAGGAAAGGGAAAAGAGTCAGAATTATCTTTCGGACCGCGACACGCTGGACTCTGTCATCGATGCCCTGACAAAAGTTTTCGGTCTGGTGTCGGTAAGCCCGGCCGTTAAATTTACCGGCGGAATGAAGGATATCCTTGAGATGTCCGTAAATTTCGTTGCCGAATTGCTCGAAAAGTCTTCGTATCAAACATTTAAGGTAGAGGCCAAACGCGGGAATAAACAATTTCCCCTGAACTCACCCGAAATTTGTGCAGATGTCGGCGGAGCCATACTCGACGCATTTCCGGATCTGACCGTTGATGTTCACAACCCCGATTTCGTCCTGTATGTCGAGGTGAGAGATTGTATTTATCTCTACAGCAGAATCATTCAAGGCCATAGAGGCTTACCGGTCGGCACTTCGGGCAAGGGCTTACTGCTTTTGTCCGGCGGAATTGACAGTCCGGTAGCCGGTTACATGATGGCATCGCGCGGAATGAATTTGGACGCCGTATATTTTCACGCACATCCGTATACGAGCGATCGAGCAAAGGAAAAAGTAGTTCAATTGGCCCGAATTCTTCGCTCATATGCCGGTAACATTAACCTACATGTCGTCAATTTTACTGAAGTTCAGCTTGAACTTTATAAGAACAGTCCCCAGGAGATGCTGACCGTTACCATGCGCAGAATCATGATTCGCATCGCCGAGTCAATTGCGATACAATATGATAGTAAAGCGCTGATCACGGGCGAAAGCCTGGGACAAGTCGCCAGCCAAACTCTAGAAGCATTGGTTCTCACTGACGAAGTAGCGGGGATGCCGGTTTTTCGGCCGTTGATCGGTCTCGACAAAGAGTACACCACTCAGATTGCCAGAAGGATCGGTACGTATGAAACCTCCATTCTGCCTTATGAGGATTGTTGTACCGTGTTCGTCGCCAAACACCCTCAGACGAGACCGAAAAGAGATCACATAGTGAACGCGGAGAAGAATTTGGATATTGATGACTTGGTCCAAAGGGGCCTCGCATCGGTTGAGCATATCATGATCTGACTTGGGAGGGTTCAATGGAAATCGGGAAACTGACAAACGAAGAGCTTCGCGAATTGGTTTTTGCGCATCTTCCGGCGCTTTCGGAGCGAACCATGATCGGTGCGAATATCGGAGCGGATTGTGCCTGGATCAATCTCGGAGAACAAATTTTGGTTTCCTCCTCAGATCCGATCACTGCCGGCGGGATGCAATCGGGAACGCTTGCGATCCATGTTTCATGTAACGATATCGCCGCGTCGGGAATCCGCCCGATCGGCATCCTGATCGTTCTTTTAGCGCCTGTTAACGCGACCAAAGAGGATATCGTTCAAATTGTTGATCAAGCATCCGCGGCCGCAAGAGAACTCGGTGTCGACATCGTTGGCGGACATACGGAGGTGACCGCCGCAGTCAATAATTTTGTAGTCACATCAACTGCTTTCGGAATTATTTCCGTAAAATCACCTTTTATCACAGGGAAAGCATTACCCGGTGATAAACTTCTTATGACCAAAACCGCGGCGATCGAAGGAACCTGGATCATCGCGATGAATCATGCGAATCGATTGGACGGGAAAATATCCGAAGAATTAATGGAGCAGGCACGTTCCTTTATTCGGAATATCAGTGTCGTTAAGGAGGGAGCCTTGTTGGGTACGCTGATTTCTGATGACGGGAGACCAATTGACCTGCAAAACGGCGGCATGACAAATTACGGACGAACCGCCGTAAATCTGATGCATGATTCTACCGAAGGCGGAATTTTGGGCGCCGCATACGAGATGGCGGAATACTCAGGTCTCGGGATTACTTTATATCCGGATTCGATACCCGTTCATCCTGCGACCAGAGAAATTTGCGATGCACTATCCATTGATCCGCTTCGACTGATTTCATCGGGATCTCTGCTCATTTCCACGCCGGATCCGGTTCGTGTCGAGGACGCTCTGTCCGCTATTGGTGTTCCGTGCACGATGATCGGCGAGTTTACGACAGAAGGGTTCTCAATCATCCGCACGGACGGATCGGCTTGCGACTTTGATCCTCCGAGTCGGGATCAGGTGTATAAATTATAACTTCTTTCTTTACCAATGACCGTTGATTCAGTATTATGTTTGAGTGAATGAATGATATATCGGAGGGAATGCTCATGTTCGAAAATATTCGGTTGACTGATCCGGAAATCTACTATGCGATTACCCAGGAGATTAATCGTCAACGGACGAAAATCGAACTGATCGCATCAGAGAATTTCGTAAGCAAAGCCGTCTTGGAAGCGGCCGGATCGCCTTTGACCAATAAATACGCCGAGGGTTATCCCGGGAAAAGGTATTATGGCGGTTGCGAGTTTGTCGATATTGCTGAGGAGCTGGCTATCGAAAGGACGAAGAAACTCTTCGGTGCGGAGCATGTAAATGTTCAACCCCACTCCGGTGCGCAGGCAAATACTGCAGTATATTTCGCGATATGTCAGCCCGGAGATACGATTCTCGGCATGGATCTCTCGCATGGCGGCCACCTGCCACACGGAATGAAGTTGAACGTGTCCGGTAAGACATATCACTCCGAATTTTATACTGTTTCTCCGGAAACGATGTTGATTGACTATGATCTGGTATATGAGAAAGCCATGACGGTCAAGCCCAAAGTTCTGGTAGCCGGCGCATCCGCTTATTCCAGAATTATCGATTTTAAGCGCTTCAGAGAAATATCGGATGCCTGTGGGGCATATCTTTTTGTCGATATGGCCCATATCGCCGGTTTAGTCGCCGCAGGTCTTCATCCGAACCCTGTGCCGTACGCCGATTTTGTCACGACCACCACGCACAAGACGCTCCGCGGCCCTCGCGGCGGACTGATCATGTGTAAGGCCGAATATGCCAAAGCTATTGATTCCGCTGTTTTTCCGGGACAGCAGGGAGGACCTCTGATGCATATCATCGCTGCTAAGGCGATCGCCATGAAAGAAGCCTTGTCGGACGATTTTCGAGTATATCAAATGAACATCATTAACAATGCCAAGGCATTGGCGGATGCTCTTATTGCGAGAAAGATTCATTTGGTTACCGGAGGAACCGATAATCACCTGATGCTTCTTGATCTTCGCGGTACGGGAGTTACCGGAAAGGAAATGCAACTTCGTTTGGATGAAGTGAATATAACCTGCAACAAGAACTCGATTCCTTACGATACCGAGAAACCTTTCATCACAAGCGGAGTTCGTTTCGGGACGCCCGCTGTTACGACGAGGGGAATGAACCAAGAGGACATGGCGAAAATTGCGGAATTAGTAAGTCTTGCGCTGAACCATTTTGATGAAAGCAAGGATGAGATCATTTCCGGGGTCGCCGAATTGACGGACAAGTACCCGCTATATCCTGGGTATTGACGGAGGTAACTTTGATCGATCCTCTGAATAACAAGGAACCTCTGGCTTATCGTATGGCCCCGAGATCGCTGTCCGAATATTTCGGGCAGGAACACATTCTCGGAGAGGGAAAAATGCTGAGAAGGATGATCGAGGCGGATCGGCTTTCCTCGATTATTCTTTTCGGGCCACCGGGTACCGGCAAAACCGCTTTGGCCAGATTGATCGCGCACACAACATCGTCCGGTTTCGAGAAAATCAATGCGGTAACCGCCGGTGTCGCGGAAATCAAAAAAATAATCGCTGACACGAAAAATCCGATCCTCAATCCATCCGGCAGAATTGTCTTGTTTATCGATGAAATTCATCGTTTTAACAAGCTCCAGCAAGACGCGCTTCTTCCCCATGTGGAAGACGGTACATTGATATTGATCGGCGCAACGACGGAAAATCCGTTTTTCGAGGTGAATAAAGCTCTGATCTCAAGGTCCACAGTTCTGTCGTTAAATCCGCTGACGGAGGACGATATCCTGAGCATTCTCCGATTGGCGTTGACCGATAAAGAGAGGGGATTGGGGAATCAGGATATTTTCATCACCGATGAAGCGATCTCATACATCGCAAATTTTTCAAACGGTGACGCGCGTATCGCTTTGCGCGCTCTGGAACTGGCTTCGATTACGACGCCTCCGAATGACAAGGGTGCGATCACGATTGATTTGGACGTTGCCAAAGAGTGCATGCAGAAAAGAAGTATTGCATTTGACGCGGACGGAGAGAGTCACTATGACAATATCAGTGCCTTTATCAAGTCAATGCGCGGTTCTGATCCCAATGCGGCGGTTTTTTATCTGGCTCGAGCCTTACACGGCGGTGAGGATATTGAATTTCTGGCCAGGCGGATATTGATCTGCGCATCGGAGGATGTAGGCATGGCGAATCCGAATGCGCTTTTGGTCGCTATGGCCGCTTATCAGGGAATCATGGCGGTCGGTATGCCTGAAGCGCGAATTCTTCTGTCTGAAGCGGCAATCATGGTTGCGACCAGTCCCAAATCGAATTCGTCCTATTCCGCCATCGACAGGGCTTTGTCTGACATTGAAAAGAAGAGAACCGGTTCGGTACCGATGCATCTGCGCAATGCCCCCGCAAAAGGCATGTTGGATTTAGGTTATTCTCAGGGATATAAGTACCCTCACGATTACCCGGGTAACGTTTGCGCACAGCAATATCTTCCGGACGAGATGGTCGGAACCGTTTACTATCGTCCGAATGACAACGGTTATGAGAAGAAAGTGCAGGAGTTCTTATCCGAGCGCGATAAGCAACTTCGATCATAGAGAAAATATGATGCTTCCGTAACATCCGTTACGTATATTCTCCTTCATTTACCGTAAAGTAGCCATGGTACTGAATTTTACGGTAAGGAGGATCGCATTTATCATGAGCGCAACAGATAGTTTCCGGGTATATTTGGATCATGCCGCGACAACACCGGTTCGTTCGGAAGTTTCCGAACGTGTCTTCGATGTGATGAATCGCTTCTTCGGAAACGCCTCATCGATTTATACGGAAGGACAGGAAGCCAAGCGTCTTCTTGAAGAATCTCGTGATCAGGTCGCATCGGTATTTAACGCAAACGGTAGTGAGATTTATTTTACTTCCGGCGGTACCGAGTCCGATAACTGGGCGATCAAGGGAGTTGCTTTACGAAACATCGGCAAGAAGAACCACATCATCACCTCGGCTATTGAGCATCATGCGGTACTCCACACCTGTAAATCTTTGGAGAAGCTCGGATTTCGCATAACTTATCTTCCCGTCGACCCGGAAGGTTTGGTTCAGCCCGCAGATCTGGAAAGCGCTTTGGATGAAGATACATGTCTTGTTTCGATCATGACCGCAAATAACGAGATCGGCACAATTCAACCAATCAAGAAACTTGCGGAAATTGCGAGATCCCACGGAGTGCTGTTTCATACGGATGCAGTTCAGGCGGCGGGAGTCATCCCTTTGGATGTTCGTGACCTGGGAGTTGATTTGATGTCTGTATCCGGTCACAAAATATATGCACCGAAGGGAGTGGGGGCTCTTTATATTCGAAAGGGTGTCCGTCTTGATAATCTTTTTGACGGAGGTGCGCAAGAATACAACAAGAGAGCCGGAACCGAAAATCTTCCATACATCGCAGGTTTAGCCAAGGCATTGACTCTGGCGAACACGGAAATGGCGGAGACTTCAGAGAGGATTACGGTTATTCGTGACCGGTTGATTCGATCTGTTCTTTCCGAGATCCCTCACGTTCGATTAAACGGACACCCGACACAACGTCTGCCCGGAAACGCGAATTTCTCTTTTGAGTTTATCGAGGGTGAGTCACTCCTTCTTCTTCTGGATCATTACGGTTTCTCGTGTTCAAGCGGTTCGGCATGTACTTCCGGATCATTGGATCCGTCCCATGTCCTTTTAGCCATCGGACTGCCTCACGAAATTGCACACGGATCGTTACGTATTTCGATCGGTCGGGACAATACCGAGAAAGACGTGCTCAGAATCGTTCCGGTATTGGGCAAAATTGCGGAGCGACTGAGGGCGATGTCGCCACTTTACGATGACTATACAAAATGTCTCGGTTCAAACGAGACTCCTTGCGAAAGATGCGGGCAGCAGAATCATTAAACTGAATATTTTGAAAAGAGGTGCAATTATGTTATACAGCGATAAGGTTATGGATCATTTCATGAATCCGAGGAACGTAGGCGAAATCACGGATGCAACCGCAACCGGAACCGTAGGTAACGCCAAATGCGGAGATATCATGAAGGTTTATCTGAAAATCGAGAACGATCGCATCTTGGATGCTAAATTTAAGACCTTCGGTTGTGGCAGCGCAATCGCGACTTCCAGCATGGCAACCGAGATGATCATCGGGAAAACACTTGATGAAGCGTTATCGCTCACCAACAAAGCCGTTGCAGAGGCTTTAGACGGCCTTCCGCCGATCAAGATGCACTGCTCCCTGCTCGCGGAACAAGCGGTTAAGGCAGCTTTGAAGGAGTACTTCGAAAATAACGGTGGAATACCGGAAGATAAACAAGAGTATTTTGAGGTCTTACAAGAAGACGAACATAGTGTATAATGGTTTATATATTACCAATTTCTGGTAGGAGGAACTTGAAATGACAGAACGCTGCTCTCGTATGCGTTCTTCTTTTGTTAATGTGGGGAACAAAAGAAGACCAGCCGCATTTTTTGTAGTGCTGATTTTTGTTCTCCTTATTTTATCAGGATGTAATCGAACCGGGCCCGAGGATTCAGTATCGGAAAACCGGATCAACTCGACGCCTGAGGAAGTATCCAGGGTGTATGCCGAGTCAGTTTTTACCGGCAACTATCTATTAATGTTCAAGTGTTACCCGAGTGAATTTGTCGTTATCATGCAAGAGGACGATTTATCTAAATTCGCCTCATGGAGCACCCAGATTAAGGAATCGCTCCTGTTTAACGATATCGAATTTCACGGTACAGACGCCCGGAAATCCGAATGGACCGGAGATCTGGAGTCCGTTGCGTACCGGAACGCGGTCGCGGGCATTGAGGAGAAGTTCGGCGTATCCTCGGATGATGTGACCGAGATCAACAAGTGCGATGTCAGCCTGTACTTCTCGAGAGACAATGAGGATATGTATCAGAAGGTTTCGGTGATTTCATATCGCATCGATGATCAATGGTATGTCTATCAAATGGAGTCATTAAGCGCATGACGCTTGGTATCCCGACCGGATCATGCGTCTTTTCACAACTTCGTTCGAAGAGGGGTCAGAATCTCCTTGCGACGCAAGAAAGATGAATTATATTCGAACCCGACGGAAATCAAGTATTGAGTAGTCTCCTCGAAAAGCGAGGCGATGGAGCCGGACTCATGTGCATCCGACCCCAATGTGATCCGGTATCCACCCAATTCGCGATATCTTTTAAGTATCTCCGGGTCCGGAAAGGACTCGGTGTCACAAACGCCCGCTCTTCGAAGTTTTTGAATCGTACGCGTATTAATCTCGAGCGATTTTCCGCCTCTGATCAGTGCCGAAAACAGTCGATCGAATGCCTCCGGACAATCACGATACCTCATAACCGGATCGGCGAGCGGTGAATATCGCACAATATAGTCAAAATGGCCCAGAATATCGAAATAATCGGAATGTTCTACCATTTCGGCCAACGAAATAATGTATTCTTCATGCAAACTTGTCTTCGATTTGTCATAACATTCGCGAAAAAAATACGGATCTTTTCCGTCAAACAGATGATTTGACAAAATAACGGAGTCAAAAGGGATTTGAGTGACCAGTTCCGCATATCGCAATGGCAGGTGTACCTGATAACCGAGTTCAATTCCCAGTCGTAAATCCAGGCCTTTCGGCGCCGATTCACTCCATCCGGAAAATGCAGAAAAATAATCATCCAAATCAAAAATCATCGGACCTTCCATATCATGCGGAAAATCATCGTCATAGTGTTCGGTAACTACGATTGATTCAAGTCCGCGCATAACCGCGGCCTTCATCATTTCATCCGCGGTCATCCGGCCGTCGCCGCTGAAATGCAAAGTGTGGACGTGACTGTCGGTTATCATAAAACTTTCCGAGCTCCTTTGGCGCGAATATTTCCTAAAAAGTATGGTATCATAAATGAACGAATATTTTCGGAATACATGAATTTTTTGTTGAGGTTGGAATGATGACAGATAACAAAACGAATCCGAAGAAGGCCCGGAATCTTTCTGCAAAGACTGAAAGGCTCTCCGAAAAGGCCCAATATGATCACCTGTTAGCCGATTATCCCAATATATGGAAATCCGCAAGCGATGCCGAAGTTAAGAAAATTATGGCATTTGCGGAGCATTACAAATCTTTTCTCAATGCCGCAAAGACGGAGCGCGAGTTCAATCGCGAAGCCGTTTCCATGGCAGAGAAGAAGGGCTTTTCGAGCATTGACACAATAATTGCCCTGAAGCCCGGTGATCGAGTATTCGCGACGATCAAGGGAAAGGGCTTGCTTCTTGCCGTGATCGGTAAAAAGCCGATGACCGAAGGCTTTAACATTCTCGGCGCTCACATTGATTCACCGCGTCTTGATCTGAAGCCGAACCCTCTTTATGAAGATGAAGAAATGGTTTTCCTGAAGACTCACTATTACGGCGGTATCAAGAAATATCAATGGACGACGATTCCTCTTGCAATACACGGACTGATCGTCCGCAAGGACGGAACAAGTCTGTATATAACGATTGGCGAGAATGACGATGATCCGGTTTTTTACATCACCGATCTTCTTCCGCATCTCGGTAACGAGCAAATGTCCAGAAAGGGCACGGATATTGTAAAAGGTGAGGATTTGAATGTTCTGATCGGCGGACGACCGATCAGCGGGAAAGATATCAAGAGCGATTATAAAATTGCGATCCTCAAACTCCTGAACGAGAAGTACGGAATCGTCGAGAAGGATCTGGTCAGCGCCGAATTGGAAGTCGTTCCTGCGTTTAAAGCCAGAGATGTAGGATTTGATCGAACCTTTATCGCGGGTTACGGGCACGACGATCGCGTATGTGCTTACCCGGCACTAATGGCACTTCTTGATCAGAAGACACCTGCCAAGACGGTAATCTGTATGCTATCGGACAAAGAGGAAATCGGAAGCTACGGAAACACCGGAGCGGAATCGATGCTTTATGAGAACTTTTTCATGGATCTTTTTGCGAAAACCGTCGGTGAATTCGACCATATTTCTTATCGCAAGTCTTTATCTTCGGCAAAAATGATGTCTGCAGATGTCTCTAACGGATTTGACCCGAAGTACGCTTCGGTGTCCGATCCCAAGAATTCCGCGTATATGTCCCATGGAATCAAACTGGAGAAATATGTCGGAGCCAGAGGTAAATCCGGTACCAACGATGCGAACGCCGAGTATATATCCGAAGTCATCCGGGTTTTGGATCAGGCAAACGTTCGTTGGCAGACCGGGGAACTCGGGAAAGTTGACGAGGGGGGAGGAGGAACGATTTCCGCGTTTATGTCCAAGTACGGACTCGATGTAATTGATTGCGGCGTTCCGGTTCTTTCGATGCACGCGCCATATGAGGTAATCAGCAAAGCGGATCTCTATGAAACATATCGTGCGTATAAGGTTTTTATTGAAAATATCTGATTGACCGGTTGTGTATTCGTAGAACGGTAGTAATGAAAGGCAGGATGAATACAGAATATGATTATTGTTGTAAAGCCGGGAGCATCCCGGGATCAGGTTGAGAAAATTCTCGGAACTCTCGAGCAATTTCACTTAAAAGCACATGTATCAGAGGGCGCGGAGCGTCTGATCATCGGCGTCATCGGCGATAAGTCACGGTTGCCCCCGGGTGCGCTGGAACTTTTGCCGGCCGTTGAGAAACTTGTTCCGATCATGGAATCCTATAAGCTCGCGTCGCGCGCTTTTCGACCGGAAGGAACTGCTTTTGAAGTCAAAGGTGTCCGGATCGGCGGGACGGAGCTCACCATGATGGCAGGTCCCTGTGCGGTCGAGAGCGAGGAGCAGGTCGACAGTGTCGCACGTGTTATAACTTCATGCGGAGCCCGTTTTCTTCGCGGGGGTGCGTATAAACCAAGAACGACGCCATATTCGTTTCAAGGCCTGGAAAAGGAAGGTCTGCGAATCTTAAGAACGGTCGCCGATCGTTATAACCTGCTGGTGATCAGCGAGATCACATCCGAAAATGATATTGATTACGCTTCGGATTACATTGATATCATACAAATCGGAGCTCGTAACGCTCAGAATTTTCGCCTGTTATCCGCTGTCGGGAAATCGGGAATTCCGGTAATGCTCAAACGTGGAATTGCAGAAACCATCGACGAATGGCTCGGTTCGGTCGAGTACATCATGAGCGAGGGCAACTATAAGATTATTATGTGTGAGCGCGGGATCCGTACCTTTGAGACATCAACCCGAAGTACTCTCGATATCAGCGCAGTTCCGGTACTTAAGTCCAAAACACATCTTCCGGTTATCGTAGATCCGAGTCATGCTTCCGGAAAGGCACAGTATGTAAGGCCCCTGTCACTGGCGGCGATCGCTGCCGGTGCGGATGGACTGATCATCGAGGTGCACCCGAATCCGATTTGTGCATTATCAGATGCGGCTCAACAGATCACACCGGATGAATATCGTGTTATAGCCGACGAAGTGAAGGCGATTGCAGAGATCATTAAAAGAACATACCCGCAATAGTTATATCAAATAACTTACTCGTTCCATTCATCCGTTTCCGGCTTTAATCCGGCAAGCGGATTCCGGTTAACGGCGTCATGGAGCGCCGCGTTATCCACATGTGTGTAGATTTGAGTCGTCGCGACACTGGAATGCCCGAGAATGGTTTGCAGGCTCCGGATATCCACCTGACCGTACTTGTACATTAATGTGGCCGCGGTGTGTCGCAGCTTATGAACCGAATAGTTTCTTGCATCGATTCCGGCCTCGCCTAACCTTTTTTTCACGATGTTTTGAATCATTTGGTGACTGATTCGAACTCCTCTGGAACTGAGAAACAAGGCGTCCGGCTCTTTGATTTTGTATCGATTCCGATCTTCAAGCCACTCGGAAACAGCTCTCATGCAAGCATCGTTCAGATAGATCGTACGCTCTTTATCACCCTTTCCGATGACCGTCAGCGTGTCGTCCCGGATGTCCGATATATTGATCCCGCGAAGTTCGGAGAGTCTCATCCCGCAATTCAAGAAGAGTGTAATCATACAATAATCTCTTTTGGCGGATACGCTATCGGCATCGTAAGCGGTGTGGATCAGCTTAACACTCTCGTCGAGATTCAAATACTTCGGAAGGCGCCGGCCGACCTTAGGGGACTCAAGCTCATAGGAAGGATCCTCGTTGATCATCTTCCTTTTCTGATACAGGTATTTGAAAAAGGACTTTATCGTTGCCGCTTTTCTGGCTCGGGTCGCCGCGGACGCTTTTCGCTCGCGAGCTAAAAAAATCATAAACACAAACAGATCATCGGACGTTATTTTTTTAATAAAATCGATATCAGTATCGGAAATATCGATTGTGTTAATGGCAGTCTCCTTCGGGATCAATCCGCGATCACGCTTCATGAAACGAAAGAACAGAACCAGATCATAACGGTACTCCTTCATCGTCAAAACAGATCTTTCTTTTACCGCTTGCATGTAATGAACATACTGATCCAGAAGAGGAAATGTATTATCGTTTCCATCGCCGTCCGTTCGTTTAACCATTGAGTGCAACCTCCTTGATATAAGGACATTCTATCATAGTGCAATCACAAATCGTTTGAAGAAGATGAGGGCTGTATATGTTCTCGAAAAGAAAATTCTGTGTTGCCAAACCGAAAACCATGTGATATGATACACGCATGAAATACATATGTCCGTCTACGGCGGACATCCGGGAGGACAGAATATGAATCAGAAGTTGAGAGTCGGCGTCATCGGAGCGACCGGGTTTGTCGGTCAGCGTTTCATTGCCTTATTGGATAACCATCCTTGGTTTTCCTGTGTCGCGGTTGCCGCTTCTCCACGTTCCGCCGGAAAGCCGTATTCGGTTGCGGTTGAGGGAAGGTGGAAGATAGACGCCCTTATGCCCGAATATGTGAAAAACATGATTGTTTTCGGGTTGGATGACTTGGACGCCTTTTTGGATAATGTTGATTTCGTTTTCTGCGCGGTCGATATGCCCAAGGAGCAGATTCGCGAGTTTGAAGAAATCATCGCGCGTCGCGAGGTTCCGGTCATTTCCAATAATTCGGCTCATCGCAAAACGCCGGACGTTCCCATGATCATTCCGGAAATCAATCCGGAGCATTCCGAGATCATTTACGCTCAGAGAAAACGTTTGGGCACATCGCGCGGTTTTATTGCGGTAAAACCGAACTGTTCCATTCAAAGTTATGTACCTGCATTGCATCCTCTTAAGGATTTTGGTATCGGTAAGATATTCGTTTCAACGTATCAGGCTATATCCGGAGCGGGGAAGACCTTTTCGGACTGGCCGGAAATGATTGAAAATGTAATCCCTTACATCGGAGGAGAAGAAGAGAAGAGCGAGCAGGAGCCGCTGAAAATATGGGGTAAGATCGGAAACGGAATGATTGAGAACACGGTGTCTCCGGTGATATCGGCGCAGTGCTACCGGGTTGCCGTATCGGAGGGTCATACCGCTTCGGTCAGCGTGCTTTTCGATAAGAAACCTTCGAAGGAAGAGATTCTGGCTCGTTGGTCCGAATTTGTGGGAGAAGCGGTTCACCGGGATCTTCCGAGCGCACCGAACCCGTTTCTCAAATACTTGGATGATGATAACCGTCCTCAACCTAAGCTTGACGCCTGCTTCGGAAAGGGAATGGGAATTACGATCGGTCGTCTGAGAGAGGACAAGATTTTTGACTATAAGTTTGCCTGTCTCTCGCACAATACGCTTCGCGGTGCAGCGGGCGGGGGCGTCTTAACGGCTGAGTTGCTGACCAAATACGGGTTCATATCATCAAGATGATCTTTTCTGTTACGGAGTTGATCCGCAGTTAAATACGAGACGCCCGACAGAAATTCCGGGCGTCTCATTTATATGGATGATCGAAAACAAATGCGATCGGGATGTTCTTCAATCAAATAAGGTATTGACGGGTTTGACGAGTTATGTAATAATCACTTTTGCGCTTTGAAAACCTTTACGGATCCCGGTGTTCTTCGAAGCGGCATGGGCCTTTAGCTCAGTTGGTTAGAGCAACCGGCTCATAACCGGTCGGTCCCGGGTTCGAGTCCCTGAAGGCCCACCAAACGCATTTAAACGTATCTTGATACATCAACATATGGGAGGATTCCCGAGCGGCCAAAGGGAGCAGACTGTAAATCTGTTGTCTACGACTTCGGTGGTTCGAATCCACCTCCTCCCACCATAAGAACCGGTTTTGCCACAGGCGAAACCGGTTTTTTGTTGCAAAGAACACCGGCTCGCGAACCGGATGCCGGCTAAGAAATCTTATTTCCGGACGAGTTTTCCCGTCATGTTGTCTGACCGATTCCGATTTTGGTACGCCCCCAATATAATTCCTTCTTGTTTTTCTCATATTGACATTTCTTGATATGAGTTGTACGATAATGACGCATCGAAAATATTTAATGTAAGGAGCGATATATGGACCATTCATTCAGCGACGACGCAATAATCTTCAAAGCGTTTTGTGACGAGAACCGTCTTCAAATCCTGTTTCTTCTCGGCTCCGGTGAGAAGTGCGCCTGTAAGCTGCTGGAGCATTTGAACATCGGTCAGCCGGCTCTTTCCTACCACATGAAGATCCTTGTCGAATCGGGGATCGTGGAGGCCCGCCAGGAGGGTAAGTGGACCCACTACAATGTATCCGGAGACGCACGAAGCCGGACGACGGATATCATCTCGAAATACATCGCATCCTGTGGCTCGGATGACGCGAAATCCTGTTGCGGTGGATGAAGGCAGGTAAAACTGATCATCTGAGGTCATCCATTAACATTCGAAAAGAGGCACCCGTCAAATGGAAACAATGAGAGCAATCGGAAATTTTATACAAAACCAGATTCTGCGCATGGATTGGCTGAACG
>JAAYIQ010000114.1 GCA_012523365.1 Clostridiaceae bacterium | reverse complement strand
TCAAGGGCGTCCCCGAAAGCGGTCAGCGATTCGACCAGCAGATCTTTCTTGCGCCGGTAAATCGTCCGCATCCGGTTGATATGCCGCTCGAAAAGCCCCGAGTCGATGAAGCGGGCAAGCACGAGTTGATCGGGCACGGACACCGTGGTATTGAAGAAGCGGAGCTCGCGCCGGCAGAGCCCGGCGAGCCGTTCCGGCAGGACAAGATAGCTGACGCGGATCGATGGCGCGATCGATTTCGAGAAAGTGCCGAGGTAGACGACCCGTTCGGACTTGCTCATCGCGAAAAGCGGCGGCACAGGCCGCCCTGCGTAACGAAATTCGCTGTCGTAATCATCCTCGATCACATATCGTCCCGGAGAATCCGCCGCCCAGGACAGGAGCTCCGCGCGCCGTCCCGCCGGCATGACGATCCCGAGCGGAAACTGATGCGAAGGCGTGACATAAGCGATATTCGCGCGGCAATCGCGGAGCGCTTCGGTCATGAGTCCCTGCCCGTCGATCGGCAGAGGTGTTACGGACTCGCCCATGCTCGAGAAGATTTGAACCGCCTTATTGTAGACCGGGTTCTCGGTCGCGATGCCGTCGATCGGGCCCGCGAGTCGCAGAAGTCGGATGAGGTACTGGAGGATATAATCCGTCCCCGCACCGACGACGATCCGGTCGGGCGAGCAAAGGATACCGCGCGACGAGGCGAGATACCGGCACAATGCTTTGCGCAGAAAGACATGTCCCTCGGGTGCGCACGGACCGAACACCACGGTCGGATCCGACGCGAAAACCTCCCGCATCAACTTGCGCAGGTCGCCCAGAGGAAGCGCCGACAGATCAACGCCGTTGGGCGAAAAGTCAATCAATTCGGCGCGATCCGCACCGTCCGCGCGGGGTTCCCCGGGCCGGTCGATTTCCGGCATTTCCGCCGGCGTATCGGGGGAACCGTATCGGGGCTCCGCCGCCTTCCAGGTCTCGGCATACGCATTTCCCGGCGACGCCTCCGCCGCCTTCCAGGTCTCGGCATACGCATTTCCCGGCGACGTCTCCGCCGCCTTCCAGGTCTCGGCATACGCATTTCCCGGCGACGCCTCCGCCGCCTTCCAGGTCTCGGCATACGCATTTCCCGGCGACGTCTCCGCCGCTTTGCCGGGCCCGGAAAATTCGATCCTGAAGTCCCGCGCGCCCCCCTCGAAAAGCGTTCGCACTACGTACCCGCTTCGGGGCAGGGCTTCGACATACCCCTCGGACACAAGCTGCTGATAAGCGCCGTCTACGGTGTTTACGCTGACGTGAAGTTCCCGGGCGAGGCTTCTTCGCGAAGGCAGGCGGTCGCCGGCACGGAGGACGCCGGACAGGCAATCTCCGCGGATCGAGCGGTACAAGCGAATGTAAAGAGGCTCGCCGGACGCCTCGGGGATGGGAAGGTACATGATCACCTCTCGGTTCCGTCTCAACTGATACCAAACAACAACGCAAAACTGGCACTTTCAATGGTATCAAAGCGGCGGTATGATAACAAGAAAAATCGCCATACACGGAGAAAATGATGAAAGTGAACGAGAATAAGGATTCAAACACGCCGCCAACCGCTCCGAAGAGCACCCGTCCGCGTTATATCCCCGCGATCGCCTTGTCGGGCGTGGCGACGGCGCTGGTTTTCGCGGCGACGACGGTGAGCGTTCCGAACGGGGCGGGCGGGAACATCAATCTCGGCGACGGGATCATCCTGCTTTGCGCGTATATTATGGGGCCGTGGGTCGCTTTCCCCGCGGCGATCGGCTCCGCCCTCAGCGATCTGGCTTTGGGCTACACCGCCTATATGCCGGCGACTCTCGTGATCAAAGGGCTTCTGGGCCTTGCGGCCGGTCTGATCCTTCGAAAATCGGAGCCTCGCGTCCTGCGCAAGTCGATTGCTTTTATCACGGCGGAAGTGATCATGGTCGGCGGATATTTCTTTTACGAGTGGCTCCTGTCCGGCTTTTCCGTCGGCGTGGCGGGACTGCCGGGCAACTTGATCCAGGCCGCGGCGGCGATCGTGATCGCCTTTGTCCTGACGGCCGCACTGCACCCGTTCCGCGCGAAGGCGCGGGACCTACTGAACCCCTAGATTTCACTGTACCCGTTCCGCGCGAAGGC
>JAAYIQ010000002.1 GCA_012523365.1 Clostridiaceae bacterium | reverse complement strand
GCGTCGCGAATCATTGAGACGGCACGGGGTTCGTCAAACCCGCCTCCGACCTTGGTCGGTAAACGCATACAGCCGAATCCGAGTGCCGAAAGCCGCTGTCCGTTCTTAATATTGATTCTCTCCTGCATGCTCTCTTCCTTTCGTTCCGGTCGAGCGACCGGCGCGCTGTCCGCTTAGCTCAAACGGCGGAGATCCGGATACTGCCCCGTGTAAAGACCTGTTCTCAACACTTCTGCGTTCAGTGCGGCTCGCTCGTCGATCTTGCCGGTCTCGACACATGCACTCAACAGGAGGTCGGGGCGCAAGTTACGGCTCGACCCGGCATATACCAGAAGATCGACCGAGTTCTCCGATTCATCCGACTCGGTCACACTCAAAACAAGCGGTCGAATATCGGTTATGGTCGCTTTGCCCTTTGCCTTCTTTGTGACAAGGATTTCATCGCGAAGCATCAGTTCATCCAGGGCGGACTTTAGGTCCGGAGCGGTAATACGGTAAGAGGCGGCTGTTACGAGGGACATGACGCTTTTCCCGGATTCCGGAATCTCCCGGGCGAATACCGCCCGCAGACCGGGCGGAGCTTTCGCGTTGAATCGTGCCGTAACCTCGGACGGATCGAGCTTTTCGCTGAAAAAGATGTCCGCAACATCTTCACTCGCCGCGATGCCCACACCCAGGGGCAGAGCAAAGATCAGGGTCGGCCGCGGGTTATAGCCCAGCGAGTAGGCCACCGGCAGTTCGGCTCGTCGGAGCGTGCGCTCAAAAGTGCGCATCAAATCCAGATGCCCGATATAAATAATCGAGCCTTTGCGTTCAAAGCCCATACGAATCGGGAACTCCTCATTCTTCTTTTGCATCGTCATTTGTCGTTCGCGTTCAGCCTGCAGCATGGCAAACCCCCGTATAAAAATCCGATGCTCCGCATGCACGACAGCCGGGTCGGCACGGCGGTGTTACGGAGCCCTCGTATGCTCTTTTGCGTTCCAGGAGAAGATACGACTTGTTCACGCCCGGGTCGATATGATCCCAGGGGAAAACCTCGTCGTCTCCGCGCTCCCGATGCGAATAGAACGGAAGGTTGAGTCCGTGTGCCGCGAGCACCTCCAACCATTGCCCCAACCGAAAACAATCGTCCCATGCGTCAAAAAACAAACCGCTTCGATACCCGTCGGCCAGAACCGGCGCCAGACGCCGGTCGCCTCTGGACATCACGGTCTCCCAGACCGAAGTATCGGGATCATGCCATGAATATTTGATGTTGCGGCTTCGCATACGCTCGGCCAAAGCCTTTTGCTTCTCGATGAGCATTTCACGGGTATCCTGCTTTTCCCACTGAAACGGAGTAAACGGTTTGGGGATGAACATCGAAGTCGATACGATAATCTCGAGTTTGCGCTTGCGTTGCCCGGTCCTTGCCGTCACATCAAAATAGAGTCGCTCGATTTTCCGCGCCATCTCCGCGATCCCCATGACGTCTTCCATCGTTTCCGTGGGAAGGCCGAGCATGAAATAGAGCTTAACACGCGTCCACCCGCCTTCAAAAGCGAGTTCAAGCGCGGACAGGATATCTTCTTCGGATATCCCTTTATTGATTACGTCGCGAAGCCTTTGCGTGCCGGCTTCCGGAGCAAAGGTCAGTCCCGTCTTCCGGGTATCCGATACCTTTTCCATCAGACCGATCGAAAAAGAATCGACGCGAAGAGACGGTAAAGACAGACTCGTATGCCTTTCACCGAGCGGTTCAACCAAAGCTTCCGCCAATTTCTTCAATCCGGAGTAGTCACCCGTCGAAAGCGACAGCATACCAAGTTCGTCGTACCCGGTATTCTTCTCCAGTGCAAGCGCTTGATCGATCAGGGTTTCCGCGCTTCGTTCGCGTACCGGGCGATACAGAAAGCCTGCCTGACAGAATCGACATCCGTGTCCGCAACCGCGAAAAAGTTCCAGATATGAACGGTCATGCACGATTCGCGTATGCGGCACGATCGGATCGGTCGGGAAATATGCGGTATCCAAATTGTCAACGATCCGCTTCCCGATTCTTTCCGGTGCCGCCGGATCAGTCGGTCGAACCGCTTCCACCGTACCGTCCTCCCGGTAAGTCACGTCATAGAGTGACGGTACATAAACACCCGGAACGGCGGCCGATAACAAAAGAAGTTCGCGGCGGGACATCGGGGTTACGGTATTTCTCGATCGCTTATAATCCCGAATCAACTCCATCATTTCGGCAAGCACATCTTCCGCCTCGCCGATCACGATCATGTCAAAAAAATCAGCGACCGGTTCGGCATTGTAGACAACGGGACCGCCCGCAATGACAATCGGGTCGTCTTCTTTCCGGTCGCTCGAAAAAAACGGGATTCCCGAAAGATCCAGCATCTGTAATACGTTGGTATAGCACATTTCGTACTGAAGGGAGAACCCGACGACATCAAATTCCGAAAGAGGTGTCCGGGTCTCCAGTGAGCTCAACGGAATATTTCGATCCCGCATAATCGCGTCCATATCCTTCCACGGCGAGAACGCTCGTTCACAATAGACGTAAGGAATCTCATTCAGCAGATGATAGAGAATGACCAAAGCCAGATTGCTCATTCCGATCTCATAAATATCCGGAAAACAGTACGCGAAACGCACATAATCGGTGCGTCCCGCCTCCTGAATCTGAGACAGCACTTCCGACTTAACAACCGCACCTCTCTCCCCGCCGACATATCGTGCGGGATTCTCGACGCGAAGAAGATCGGCGCGTTCGATTCGGTTGGTATGCATTTTATTCATTTCCGTCTCTCCTCTCGCGTACGGCGCGGATGAACTCCTCGACCTTATCGCGGTCTTTGTATCCGTCGGTTTCAAGAGAGCCCGATGCGTCTACGGCATAGGGCGAGAAAACTTGAATCGCCTCGCGGACGTTCCGGGCGTTGATTCCGCCCGCAACAATGATTCTCTGCCGCAACGGGCGCAACGCTTCCAAAGCGGCTTTCCCGATCTTCCACGGGAACGGAACGCCCGATCCGCCGTCTTTCCCGCTCACAACCACATCGAAAAGCAAGGCATCAAAGGAAGAAAGCGGCGGGTAGCCGACCGTTCGGGTCAGGATATCCGCCGCACTCCCGGCCGTGTCCGGCACGGCGATCCGCTGCCATATTTCGATCCCCTCACCGGCTCTCGCGCGAAGCTCGACTTTAAGGCCTGAAAAATACTCCGGTGTCGTATCGAAGTGCAGTTGGACGGCAAAAAGCCCGACCTCTGCGGCGACTCGCGCGACCTCATCCGGCGGGTTGCCGGCAAACACGCCGACTCTCCGGATATCCGGATCTAAACGGCCGGCGATTTCCTTGGCTTCCGCAGCGCTGACCTGCCTGCGGGAAGACGCGAAAACGAAACCGACATAATCCGGATGACAGGCATTCATGATGTCCGCATCCTGCGGTCTTCTTAATCCGCACAGTTTTACACGTGTCATGAAAATGCTTCTACCCTTTCCCGGTCAGGCGGGCCTCAAGCTCCGCCCTTTCCTTTTCAAAGCCCGGCTTACCCAAAAGCGCGAACATATTCTTCTTATATGCCTCAACACCGGGTTGATTGAAGGGATTAACGGACAAAAGGTATCCCGATATCGCGCAGGCCTTTTCGAAAAAATACACAAGCTCGCCCAAGCAATACGCGTTCATGTCCGAAACGGAAAGCACCATGTTCGGAACCCCGCCGTCGATATGTGCCAGTACGGTTCCCTGAAGCGCCTTGAAATTAACTTCGTTCATATCCATTCCGGAAAGAAAATTCAGTCCGTCCAGATTCTCGGGATCCTCCGGGATCCCGAAAGAGCGGCGAGGGTTCACGAAATTTACGACCGTCTCGAAAAGCATTCGTCTGCCGTCCTGAATGTACTGTCCCATCGAATGAAGGTCGGTAGTATTGTCAACACCGGCAGGAAATATGCCTCTTCCGTTCTTCCCCTCGGACTCACCGTACAACTGCTTCCACCACTCGGTCATGAAGTGGTAACCCGGCTCGTAATTGACCATGACTTCGGTTGTGTAACCACGCCGCAGAAGGCAATTGCGAGCCGCCGCATACAGATAACAGTCATTGTCCGCAAGTGTTGCCTTACGATAAGCCTTCGCCGCATCTTTGGCACCGCGCATGATCTCGCGGATATCAATGCCGGCAACAGCGATCGGCAGAAGTCCGACCGCTGTGAGAACCGAATATCGTCCGCCGATATCGTCGGGAACAACAAAACTTTCATATCCTTCCTGATCGGAAAGGCCCTTAAGCGCACCCTTACTGCGATCCGTGGTCGCGTAGATTCGATTTCTGGCTTCCTGTCTTCCGTATCGCTTTTCCATGTATGCACGAATGACCCGAAACGCGATCGCCGGCTCGGTGGTGGTTCCGGATTTGGAAATAATATTCACCGAAACTCTTTTCCCCTCAAGCAGATCCATCAGGTCCGAAAAATATGTCGCGCTGATCGAATTTCCGCAGAAAAGCACCATCGGCGCCTTGCGGGTCTTCTTATCAGTCGCGTTCGAAAAAGAATGCCCCAGGAGTTCAATCGCCGCGCGGGCACCAAGATAGGATCCGCCGATGCCGATGACCAAAAGGATATCCGATTCTTTCCGGATCTTCGCCGCGGCGGTACGTATTCTTCGAAATTCTTCTTTATCATATTCAACCGGCAGGTCCAGCCAACCGAGAAAATCGTTTCCGGGACCGTTTTTCTTGTGGAGCATATGATGCGCCACCTCGATTTGAGGGGCCATATGCTCAATTTCTTCCGCATCGATAAACGTCATGAGATTTGTCGTATTCAGTCTGATCATATTCTTCTCCCGTAGGTTTATTAGAGTCATCGCTCCAGTAAGTATAGCATTTACGGACACACTCTGTGAATAGAATGCGATGCCCCAAAAGACAATGAATTCTGTGACGGTTTTACGGTAAAAATCGGATATAATAGACAACAGATAAAAAAAGCGGGGAGAGATTATTGTGACGAACCCGGAACGAACAAACGCCAAGTTGATTATTTTGTATATTGTGAAGGAATGCCCGGGCATTCCTTCCGGAGAGCTGACGGATCGAGCCGTCGCCTCCCTTTACATGGATTATTTCGCTTATATCGAAGCCGTCGAAGGGCTTGCCCGCGACCGTCTGATTCAGCGCTCGATCCGCAAGGGCGAGACCGTTAAGGATGCGGACGGAAGACCGATTGAGCGTATGGATATAACTCCCGAGGGGGAGCAGGTTCTCTCCTTTCTTTTATCGAAAGTACCGTCAGGTATTCGATCCTACCTTTCCGCCGAGACAGAGAACGCCCGCGCCGACATCCGGAAACGCAATTATGTGACCGCCGACTACGCCCCGGACGCGAACGGAGCATTTCTGGTGCGTCTGATCTTGTCAGACGGCATCCGGAAAACCGCAGAGATCGAGCTTTTTGCTCCAAGCGAAGACTCCGCAAAAGATATGTGTCGGCGATGGAAAGAATCCACCGCCGACATCTACGAGAGGCTTATTCGTTCTCTCTCCTCGGATTTACAATAATCGTTCACCCAAGCCCATGATTTTCCCTGCAAGAGTGTCGGCGTATTGATCGATCATCTCCAGGTCTTCCGCTCTTGGCAAACCTTCAAACAGCAGGGGATCGATCCGCTCGGCTTTGTTAAAACCGGATGTCAGACCATCCATCGTCTCCGCGATTCTCGTTCCCCACCCATACGAGCCCAACAGCCCGATGAGCGCGGTTTGAGGTCTGAGGGCATTCGTCAGCATTGCGCAATACGCGACGGCGGGGTGCGGACCGCCCAACACGGTCGGCGATACAAAAATCAACGCGGCGGCTGTCACCAAATCATACATGACATGTCCGGTTTCGATCGACAAACTCTCCGGTCGAGCCCCGAGATCACGCGTAAGAACGGAGATATCGTGCCGCGCAAGCCTCATGCAGAGTCGTTCGGCGATGATCCCGCAACTGCCGTGCATGCTGACATAAGGAATCACGACGGTCTTGTCCACCTTGTCGGAAGTCCACTTCAAATATTTTTCCAAAATGATCGACGGGTCATTCCAGATCGGCCCGTGCGCCGAAGCGATCATCGTAGGCGCAAGCCCGGCGACACGTTCGGTATATTTCCGGACCTGCGTCGAAAATGGCATCATGATTTCTGCGAAGTAAGCACGAGCCGCCCCCTTGATATCATGGCTGTCGGTCGCGAAAATCCGGTCCGACGAATAGTGTGAGCCGAATAGATCGCTGGAAAACAAGACTCCCGACGACTGATCGAAAAGCATCGTATTGTCCGGCCAATGCGCGAAAGGAATCTTCATGAAACGGAGACTGTGCCCGCCCAAATCCAATTCCTCTCCTTCACCGAATATCTCGAAGCGCTCCTTGGGAATCCTTAAATGAGTCGAAACGAGCTTGACGACCTCGAGAGTCGCGGCAAGCCGAACATTCGGATATCGATTGAGAATCGCCGGGAGCGACCCCGAATGGTCCTGCTCGGTATGCAAAATCACGACATAGTCGGGCGCATCAATCTCGGACTCCTCCAGGATTTCCATGAAGCGACCGGTGAACTCCGGATCCGCAGTATCGATCAGGGCGGTCTTCTCACTCCCCCTTACAAGAAACGAATTATAGGTTGTCCCATGCTCGGTCGGCATCAGGCAGTCAAACATTTCCCTCTCGGGGTGTTGGATATCGATGCAGAAAATGTCGTTGTGGATCGTTTTAATGCTCATATGGACCTCCGGATCAATTATAAGCCTAATTGTATCATTCATTGGCAAAAGGGCAATGTCGATGCCTTCCGACACATCCGGTAACCGGGTTTGATTATTATGAGATTCCGGACCTAAGCGGTCAAAAAAAGTCCCGAAAATATAAAAAGAGACCGAATCCCTTTGCGATTCGGTCTCTTTTCTGATCCGTCAAATACCGTCAACACAATACATTCGCCGATACAGGAGGAATATCGAAGAATCACATTGGGCTGAAAGCGTCTTTTGTCGCTCCGCATACGGGACAGGTCCAGTCATCCGGGATGTCTTCGAATGCCGTTCCGGGTGCAATCCCGCCGTCCGGATCTCCGAGTACCGGATCATATTCATATCCGCACAGGTCACAAACGTATTTTTGCATTTGCCACACCTCCGTTCTTTCCTAATTCGATTATATAGTTTCCGGAGCCCGATTTCGTTAAGCAATTGTTACAAAAATAAGAGCAAATCAAATACAAAC
The DNA here is from genome assembly GCA_012523365.1 of Clostridiaceae bacterium. Classification (GTDB taxonomy): domain Bacteria; phylum Bacillota; class Clostridia; order Saccharofermentanales; family Saccharofermentanaceae; genus JAAYCT01. The sequence continues at coordinate 58,893 of JAAYIQ010000002.1, read as the reverse complement.
TGCACTATTCGACGTAATCGAACTCAATATCGTACATTCGGACGGTATCGCCCTCTTTAATGCCTGCCGCAATGAGAGCGTCGATGATTCCCTTTTTTCGAATAATGCGCTGAAAATAGGCAAGTGATTCCGGGTCTTCGAAATTCGTCGATCCCGCAATTGACTGAACGAGATCACCTTCAACGACATAAACCTCATCCTCCTTGCAAATCGAAAACGGGATTGTCTCCTCATAGGTATAAAGGCGCTCCTCACTCTTGATTTCGATGACGGAGGGCTTCGGGATGTCGGGAAGGATCGACGCAACATGACGCATCAACTCCTGTGTTCCGCGCGCCGCCGCGGCACTGATCGCAAAAACCGTAAAACCGCGCTCCCGGATCGTCGATATGAAACTTTCGACCTGCTCGGGATCCGCGCTGTCGGTCTTGTTTGCGACGATGATACGCGGGCGTTCCGACATTCCCTCTTTATATAGCTTCAGTTCTTCGCTGATTTGATCGAAATCCCGAATCGGATCACCTTCGCCGGAAACATCGACGACATGTATCAGAAGTCTCGTGCGTTCGATGTGCCGCAAAAAATCAAGGCCGAGCCCGGCTCCGCTACTGGCGCCCTCAATAATTCCGGGGATATCCGCAACGACGAATTGGTTATCGTCAACATATACCACGCCGAGAACGGGCTCTAACGTGGTGAAGGGATAATCCGCGATCTTGGGCTTTGCCGCGGAAATCACCGACAGGAGTGTCGATTTGCCTGCGTTGGGCAGTCCGATCAGACCGACATCAGCAATCAACTTCAGTTCGACAAGAAGGTCGAAATCGTCGCCGGGCATCCCGACGCGGGCGAAACGCGGAGCCTGACGAATGGAATGTACAAAATGAATATTGCCATGCCCGCCGCGACCGCCTTTGGCGATGGCGAATTCCATGTTTTTCTCGGACAGGTCAACCAAAACACGCCGGGACTCCAAATCCGTGATTACCGTGCCGACAGGAACTTCGATCCTGAGATCTTCTCCCCCTTTGCCCGATTTTTTCTTATTTTTCCCGTCCTCACCGTTCTCGGCCGAGAATTTCTTTTTGAATCGAAAAGCGCGAAGACTCGACTGGGTCTCGGACGAGACAAATATCACATCTCCGCCCTTTCCTCCGTCCCCGCCGTCGGGTCCGCCGTTCGGAACATTCTTCTCGGTGTGAAAGGAAACAAGCCCGTTACCGCCGTTTCCCGCCTTCACGTGAATTTTCGCGCGATCGATAAACATTTTATTCTCCTTTGTTTGCTCTTCCAATCAAAAGAGGCCGCACCGACAAACGAAATTCATCGGTTCGAGCCTCTTGCTGATCCATACTTTGACTTCTTTATTCGGCCGGGTAAACGCTGACCTTCTTGCGATCTCTGTCCTTGCGCTCAAACTTGACCAATCCGTCAATTAATGTGTAAAGGGTATCGTCCGATCCGATTCCGACATTGTTTCCGGGATGAATCTTTGTACCTCTTTGACGAACCAAAATATTACCCGCTACGACAGGCTGACCATCGCCCTTCTTGACACCCAGTCTCTTCGAAGCGGAGTCACGGCCGTTCTTGGTCGAACCCATTCCCTTCTTGTGCGCAAAAAGCTGTAAATTCATCTTAAGCATTATCAACACCTCCAACGTGTTATCCTTGATGCTTCACTTTGATATGATTGCCGCCATATTCGTCCCGATCGGTCTGCTCCAAAAGAAGAAAACCGGTCCGTATCGTCGACATAATCCACTGCGAAGCCCTGTCAGGGCCCTTTTGCAACTCGTCCTTCGGAATCCGGATCTCTGCCGCGGGTACCGGCATCTTCCCATTCCCCTCGTCCAATCGGTAAAAACCGATCATGCCGCAGTGTTCTTCCAAAGAATTGATTGCCGTGTAGAGAAGAGTCGATGCCGACGCACACACGATATCTGTACCGCTGTCCGCATAACCGGCATGTCCCCGAATACTCATCCCCTCGATTAGACCGTCTTCCGACCTTCGAAATAAAACGGTGATCATATCAATGTCCCAAACGCAAATCAGGCGTTAATCGCCGTGATGCGAACTTTAGTATAAGGCTGACGGTGTCCGGCCTTGCGGCGATAACCCTTCTTTGCCTTGTACTGCACGATATCGATCTTCTTGTTCTTGCCCTGCTTGACGATCGTTCCGGCAACGTTGGCCTTCGCCGCATCTTTCCCGGTAACCATACCGGAATCATCGGATAAAGCCAAAACCTGATCGAATTTTACGTCCTGTCCGGCTTCGCCTTCGAGCTTCTCAATAAAAATCTCGTCGTCAACGGAAACGCGATACTGCTTCCCGCCTGTCAAAATTACTGCATACATTGTTCGTTTCCCTCCTGTTCATCCAGTCTCGCTGCGCGACTGAGGCAGTCGTTTGAACACGACATTTGAGCCCGGCGCATGCGGTCACCGGAAAAGGATAGCATGCGTTTCGATTCATGTCAACGAAAAAAACCGTAAACACCTGAAAATCGGGACTTTCACCCGTCATCTTTCGTCAAACGGGCAAAACCGACGCCCCAAGCTCAATGGAGGCCTTCAACCGGATCTCTCTGGAGTTCTTTCTATACTCACCCGACATCCGCTCGAAAAGAAACTCCGCGGCCGTACGACCGATTTCCATGATGGGTTGAAGACCGATTGTCAGCTTCGGATGATAAATCCGGGCAACGGCCTGCGTCTCAAAGCCGACAAAAGAAATATCCTCGGGAATGCGTTTGCCCGCTTCGTTCAAATATCGAAGCGCTCCGAGTGTCAAATCATGTCCGGCAGTAAACACGGCCGTCGGCTCGGTCTCCAGCGAAAGAAGATCATGCATGCCCGTGTATCCGCTCTCTTCCGAAATATCGATCATGCTTCTGAGCTTCGGATCAGAATCCGCCCCTGCCTCCAGAATCGCTCTGGTGTATCCGGCGACGCGATCGTCCGACGTCGGTACTCCGGGAGCTCCGACCAGAATCCCGATTCTCTTATGACCGTTATCGAGCAGATATCGGGTTACCTCATAAGAGATTTCCTCGTTATCTATGGTGACGCTGTCGTGTCCGCTGCCCTCAACGCCGACATCAATAAAAACGATCGGTGTCTCTTCGGCTTCGACACGTACGAGGTCTTTTCTTTGAACGTTGATCGGTTGCATGATAATGCCGTCAACCTGTTTATTCATTAAGAAGTCCAGTTTCATTCGTGCTCCGTCGGGATCGGTCTCATCATAATCGCAAATGATCGTGCTGTACCCGCGAGCATACAACTCACGGTCAATCGAGGAAAGCACGGATACACCGTAATAATCGGCCAAGCTGGGAATCAACACGCCAACCGTCATCGATCTTCTGGTCTTCATACCCCGCGCAACCGTGTTAACACTGTAGTTCAACTCTTCGATTGCTTGCTCGATCGCGATCCGGTTGTCTTCAAGGACATTCCCGCCGTTTATCATCTTTGAGACCGTGGCGATCGAAACTCCGGCACGCTTGGCTACATCTTTAATCGTCGCTGGCATAGAATATCTCCGTTCCTTCTGTCGTACTTCCGGTGACCCCAATCTCGAGCCGAATAAACGGCGACCCACCGGACCGACAAAGCCGCTTATTTATCATATCTTTTCCGAAGCAAACACGCAAGTCCGGACAAAACATATCGAAAAACGTTTCCTTTTACCGTTTGCGACGATTCGCGAGTCAGTCGACCCGTTATAGAAACGCAAGAATCACGTATAGGACAGCGGCGGTTATCGCGGGAAGAAAAATAGTACCGCTCATTCTTTTAACTCGCTGACGAAACCAGTCAGCCGCAAACAGGAGGGCAATATAATAACCGGCCAGCAGAAAAAGCCACGGTTTCAATGTTAGAAAAGCAGAGATCAGCATGGCGATAAAAGGGATCAGCAAAACACCCCGGAAACGCCACGCGGACAAAAAACCTCTGCGGTGTTCGATCGATTTCTCACTCAGTGTGTAAAACATGTCGATTTTATGGCAGGCAGAAAGCCCGAGAGACAGTAAGCCGACGAGCGCAACAAAAACCAACAACCGGGGAAATTCAGCGTAATATCGAAACGACACAAAGTGAAGGGAAACCACCAGAAAAACACCCAGAGTAAAAAGAGACGCAACCAGAACGGTCAGGAGGAATCGTGCGCGATTCGGCTTCTCGGGAGCCGCCATTTTCTTTATATGCTTAAAGTAGAACAATGCGGCGGCGATCGAAGCGAGTACCGGCCAAAGCCCGGCGGCGAAAGCGGCATATCTCGGAACGGCAACCATCAGGATACAAAGGACGACACCGTAAGCAAGCGAAACGGGGACCAGGAGCGCGAATAAATATTTCTCGGAGCGCTCAAGCTTGCTGAAAAGATTCAGTTCCTTTGGGGTTGTGTATTCTCTGACCGACTCCTTGGGCACGACGCCACGGATCGAGTGCGGCCGGGAAATCGTGGAGAGAAAAAAGAACAGACCGGCAATCAGCAGAGAAATCGGAATGATCTTCAGGATTTGGCGAACGAGAATCATCCCCCGCACATCCGACAATTCGGCCTGTTCCGAAAAGATGTATTTGGTTATGTACGATGCGATTCTGTTCTGAACATCCGGAAGACCGGGATAAATCAAGTCGTCCAGAACCGGGTCTCCCGTTAATTTACGAAGACTCATATAGGTCTTCGCGTCCGGAGAAATGCGCACCAGACCCTTCAGGGGATCGGACAGCAGCGCGTCCTCTCCGGACAAAATCTCGTACAGACTCACCGTAGAGGGCCGGTCAGAATCAAAAATCGCGATCGGCTTCCGGTCAACCCACCGGGTAAAAACTTCAGAATCATCCGAAGCGGCGCCCCGCGGCATTAAAAGGATCAGGCCGCCGATCAGTTCTTCGCGACCGGCAACGTCAAGCGCAAGCGAAGCGGAGTCGCCGAAAGAAACCAGAAGTATGCGATCCAGATCCGCTCTTCGGGCAAAAGACTGAATCCTTCTCACAAGTTTCTCTTCGTCGGAAGAATCGATGGTTATGAAGGAAGATTCCAGGCCAAGCCCTGAGAAAAGGCTCCGGTACTCGGAATCCGGAAACCTCTCTTCCGGAAAGGAAACAAACACAACACCCGACCCACTGCCGGATTGAGGGCTTCCGCCCGTATACATGGAGAAAAGCATCGAAAACATGAGAACCGCATTGGCGATTATCAGTAAAACCACACCGGTTGTTCGTATCGTTGTCTTCTCGATCATGCGTCAGCCTCCGATTTCTCCGACTATTATAGCATGTCCGCATAAAAAGGAACCGCAAATTGCGGTTCCCGATCGGACGAAGCGAAACCAGTGCCCGTCACACATTCGACTCCGCGACGGTTCGTTCCGAGAAAGAAGGAGTATATGTTCGCTGCGCGTCTTCACGGATCGATTCGTCTCCGTGATAAGAAGAAGCCGGCTCGCTTCTGATCGCAGGATTTGATTCGGCACGACTTGCAAACCGCTCATGCCCGTCCTGTTCCGGCGATGCTTGTTGGTAACGCTCAAGCGCTTCATGATACTTCAGAAGAACAGCCCGGGATAATTCCTCGCGAAAACCGGAATGGATCGGATGAACAATGTCTTTAAACTCTCCGTCTTGGATCCTTCGGCTCGGCATCGCGATAAAAAGTCCGTTCGCGCCGTCGATCACCTTCACGTCATGAACGACAAATGCATCATCGAAAGTGATCGAAACGATCGCTTTCATCTTATTCTCAGGTGTAAGTTTGCGTATGATAATACCGGTAATATCCATGATGAAACCTCCGCGTCACCGCTAAACGTCCTCCGAAATCACAACGATCGACAAAAATATCGGATTAGTTTAACATTTTACAGCAATTATCGTAAAAAGTAAAGAAAACCTAATCTATGATTCCTTGAATATAATCAGCATCCCTGACCTGGTACGGAAAACCGAAAATGTCCTCGTCCGGAGCGAAATCGTTGGGGACCAATGTGTAAACAACTTTTGCGACCGCTCTTCCGGAAGAAGGATCCGACTCATTTTCAAAGTCCCCGTATATGGTTTGTACGACCCGAAGGGACCCGTCACTCTGCTTCTCCGAAGAAGTGATTCTGAAGATGAAAAAAGTGTCACCGGCCATATTGGCGAAAAAAACTCTCCTGCCGGGATCATAAGTCAGCCGATCCTCACTTCCGAGATCCTCAATGTCAACCGCCAGAAAATCAAAGCAAGCCCGGGCAATCTCTTCAACCGCTTCAAAAGTCAATACCATCGTTAAATTGCTATCATCGATCCACACCCTGCCACCCGACATTTCCGGGAAAGAATGATAGGATAACCATGCCAAGAAAGAAACGACGTCCGACACGAATTGTCTGTTACCGGGATCAAATTCGTGCCCTTCGTATTCATACGCAAGCATATAGGTAACGGCGGTCAGGATATCCTCCATCTTCTTCAAATCGCCTTCGATGATCGGAATTTCTTCCAACCCGCCGGCCGTCTCGACGATCGAAAAGATCGGCTCATCGGTCGGTGTCGGAACGGTAATGCGGGCCGTCGGATCCGCCGGTTGAGTCGATTGAGTCGTAACGACGGGAGATGTCGTATCGGAGGAGGATGTCACGGACTCTTCCGTGACATCCTCCGGATCCGCCTCTTCTTTCATGATGCTCATAAGTTGGCACCCGAAAAGTCCGGAAATGAAAACCGATGACAGGATGATCGCGAAAACGCGAAAAAAGACACTCTTCATGATACTCCTTTTCGGCACTATAACAGCCGTTCGCCGGTAAACGGAAAAATCTGACACTTGCGTTTTTCGCCCGAAAAAGGATAATGGAATCGGTACGAAGGGTATATCCTGATTTTGCCACTTCACAGCATAACGCGCATTTTAGAGAGGAAAATATGCAAAAAGAGCGAGAAGTCAATTCATCGGATCAAAGCCGCGAACAGGACCGTAACAAGAAATTGAACGAGGCAAATCCGATCCATCAATGGCGTATTATTTCGGGAGCGCGCATTTTTTTCGTCGGGATCGGCGGAATCAGCATGAGCGGATTAGCCGAGATGGCATCTCATTACGGATATGTCGTCGGAGGTTCCGATATGCACTCATCGCACCGCGTCGGACTATTGTCCGATAAAGGGATCGAAATATTCATCGGCCACGATGCCGATAACGTGAAACGCTTTTCGCCGGATCTTGTCGTTTATACGGCGGCCGTTCTTTCCGGAAATCCGGAAATCGCTTATGCGAAAGAGCAGGGAGTCCCCGTTATGTCGCGCGCCGAATTTCTGGGGCACCTGACCGAGAACTTTTCGAGCGTGATCAATATAGCCGGGACACATGGAAAAACAACGACAACATCGATGCTTTCGATGATCCTTCTGGAATCCGGGTTGGATCCGACGGTTCACCTCGGTGCCGAATTCCGGCCTTTCGGCGGAACCATTCGAACGGGTGCCGATTTCTCGCTTCTTGTTTCCGAGGCTTGCGAGTACCGCCGCTCCTTTCTCCATTTTCGATCGACGACGGCCGCGATCACCAACATCGATTTTGATCATGTTGATTGTTTTAAAACGATCGACGAAGTGATTGACGTTTTCGCGGAGTTTACGGATCGATTGGAAGATTCCGGCAATTTGATCATACCGGCTTTTGACTCAAACACGGCCTTGTGTTTGGAGCGTGTGCGGGCCCGTCGCGCGGCGGCAGGCCGCCCGATGCCCCGGGTGATCACGACCGGACATGAAGGCGACACAGGAACCGCAGAAGAAGCGGACGTCGATTTTTACGCGAAAAGCATCGAATACAAGAACGGCTGCCCGTCCTTTGACGTTTGGCATGAAGGCCGTTCGATCGCTCATATCGATTTAAAAGTTCCCGGCATTCATAACTTGCGCAACGCGCTGACCGCGATCGCATGTGCGGCGCTAAACAGCGGTACACCGGAAGGTATGAGTCGCGCGCTCTTCGCTTTCGGAGGAGCGGAGGGACGCTTTACGGTGAAGGGAGAGTACCGCGGCGCGACTGTCATCACGGATTACGCGCACCATCCCGCGGCAGCCCGCGCCACGCTTCAGGCCGCGTCACAGATCCCTCACAACAAGACCTGGGTCGTTTTTCAGCCGCTGACCTTTAATCGCACCGAAGTACTTTTCGAGGATTACGTTACGTCGCTACTCTCTTGCGAACATGTGATTTTTGCCGAGATTTTCTCGGATCGCGAGATCAACCCGGGGACGATCTCGTCCTCGATGCTTGCGGCGGAGATCAATAATCGCGGCGGAAGAGCAGAGTTTTATGCCGACAAGAAAGCCATCCTTCAACGGTTGGACTCGCTTGTCGGCAAAGATGATCTGTTGTTATTTCTCGGGCCCGAAGACATTCGGGACCTGGCGGATGAACTTCGTTTCGACTGATTTTGCAAACGGAACCCGAATGATTCCGATCTGCGATAACCTCGCCGGAATCGTAATCGCACCCGGCTCTCTTCGATCGAATCCGGAGTCCGTCAGAATTTGAGACGGAAAGGTTCGCCGTCCGATTCGTCCCGCTCGGTGTTTTCTTCTCCCGCAGGGGCATCTTGCTTCGTCGACTCATCTGAATCCGACGATGCTTTTTTACTCCCCTCCCCGGTCTTGAAAGGATCCGCTTTAACCGGTGACTCGCCGGTTCCCGCAAGATAGATCGCCTCAAACTCGTCGCCTTCGATCTTCTCCTTCTCGAGAAGTCGGTTCGCCAGTGTTTGAAGCAGACTGAACTTGCCGCGAAGAAGCTCCAGGACTCTCGAGTAGGCTTCGTCAATGATTTTTTTCACTTCATCGTCGATAACCGCGGATACTCGCTCACTGTATGGTTTCACATGTCCGAAGTCCCGGCCGATAAACACCTCGTCGTCGCTTCCGAAGACAAGGTTCCTCAAGCTTTCGCTCATTCCGTATTTTGTGATCATATTCCGGGCGACTGTGTTACAGTGCTGAAGATCGGAAGCGGCTCCGGTACTAATCTCGCCGAACACCAGTTCTTCGGCCGCCCGGCCGCCGAGCGAGATCATGATTTTGTCGACCATTTGCTTCTGGGTTGTGTAGTAAATATCCTCGTCCGCCTTGTGAGCGGTATACCCACCGGCTCCACCGGCCGGAATGATCGATACACGCTCAACGCGATCGGTCTCCGACACCGTGCGAAGCACGATCGCGTGACCGGCTTCGTGGAACGCCGTTAATCGCTTCTCTTTATCGTTAATGACACGACTCTTCTTCTCGGGCCCGATCATCACCTTGAAAATCGCTTCCGTGATCGTCTTGTAATCGATTTCTTTCACATTGAATCGCGCGGCAAGAAGAGCCGCTTCGTTCAGTACGTTTGCCAGATCAGCACCGGTGAATCCGGGGGTGTTCTTAGCGACTTCCCTTAAATCCACTCCATCCGCGATCGGCTTGCCCTTGGAGTGAACCTTCAATATCTCCTCACGACCTTTTATATCGGGCAGCATGACAAACACTCGCCGATCAAACCGGCCGGGGCGCAACAGCGCCGGGTCGAGGATATCGATACGGTTGGTCGCGGCAATCACGATAACGCCTTCGTTCGGGCCGAATCCGTCCATCTCGACCAGAAGCTGATTCAGTGTTTGCTCACGTTCGTCGTGCCCGCCGCCGAGACCGGCTCCGCGATGTCTTCCAACCGCATCGATTTCATCGATGAAGATGATGCAGGGAGCGTTCTTTTTGGCGTTATCGAAAAGATCCCGGACACGGCTTGCGCCGACGCCGACAAACATTTCTACGAAGTCCGATCCGGAAATCGAGAAAAACGGAACCTCGGCCTCCCCGGCAACCGCACGCGCAAGAAGTGTCTTACCGGTTCCGGGTGCGCCGTGAAGCAGTATACCTCTGGGGATCTTGGCCCCGACATCGGAATACTTTTTCGGATTCTTGAGAAAATCGACGAACTCGGAAAGCTCCGCCTTTTCTTCGTCGGCTCCGGCCACATCCGCAAAGGTCACATCGTGCTTGCTCGGATCGTGAAGCCGCGCTTTACTTCGCCCGAAACTGATCGCGTTCTTTCCTTCGCTTTGGGATCGCATGAACGAAAACCAAAGGAAAAAGCCCAAAACACCAACCATGATAACGATGGATACGATGCTCAGAAGAAAGCCCAGATCTACAGGCTTGCGGTAATCATAGTCCTTGATTTTCCCTTCATTCTTGGCCTCAAGCAGGATTTTCACGACCGTGTCCACGGACTCCGGCGGCACATCCTTACGGACCAGAACCTCTTTGCCGTCCGTGTCCGTATATTTATACTCGAGAAGAGTCCCTGTTAATACGACATTCTCGATCCCGTTATCCGGGGAATTAATGTTCGTAATTACTTCAGAAAGCGAAATCTCCTCTTGATTCGACTCACTGTAAACCAACAATGCCATAATCAGAATCAGAACCAAAAGTCCGACGAAGAAAGGCCCTCCGCCAAACCTTTTGGGTGTTTGATTAATTGTCATTTGATACCTCCGTCCGGTTCCATTATTCGAATATCCGATAAATTTCTGTATTTTCCGGCGTAATCCAATCCGTAGCCGACGATAAACTCGTCCGGAATAATCATGCCGACATAATCCGCTTCAATTTCTGTTTTTCTTCTGTCCGGCTTGTCAAATGCGACACAAACCTTAAGACTCTTGGGTTCCTTGGTCATCAGGAGTTCCTTGAGGTTGCTGAGCGTAAGGCCGGAGTCAACGATATCCTCGACGATGAGAACGTGTTTGCCGTTGATGTTCACGTCCATGTCCTTGATAATTTTAACGATACCCGTGCTTCGGGTGTTCTCGTAATAACTTGAAACCGACATGAAGTCAATGATAACCTGCGGTCTGAGAAGGCGAATCAAATCCGCCATGAAAATGAACGACCCCTTGAGAATTCCGACAACGATCAACTCTTCTTCGCCGTAATCCCGGGATATCCGCTCCGCCAGACCGGCGACCATTTTATCGATTTTGTCCTTAGAAATCAGGACTCGTCCGAGAACATAAGCCATAGACTCTCCTTTCGTTATCGGTTATAAGTACCGTTACTTTGACGATTTGAGTATTCTTATCGCCGATAAGTTTCTCGAACCCCCCAGTGGCGGTATACCGACCGTAAGAGATTTCATCGGTGAATCCTTCGGCATGAACCAACCCGGGAACCCAAAGAATCGAGTCCCGATCCACAGCGACCAGTAGTCGTTTCCGGATGCCGACCGGAACCTTGCGGTCAGTCAGATAGCGTCGAAGCGCCTTGCTTCCGGTGCTTCCGGCAGGCCGGACCGAATCTTTCGGTTCCGCCGCGCGCATCGTAACCCGACTCAATTCCCGAACCGGACAATACCATGTCCGATTATTATAAACCACCTGATTCGGATTCTCAATGATTTTCAATCCGACCGAAAACAAACGGGTTCCGTGTTCTTCGGATACCACTTCGACCGTTTGGCCGATCATCTCCGGACGGAGATGAAAGACCGGTTTTACCTCTTCTTTCAACACCAGATATTCTCTTCCGAAAAGCGTCACAGCTTCCAAAGCGGGCCCTTCTGCCGAATTATCAGTACCCCCGTCATGACTCGACGGGAGATCCCGTCGCTCGAAATAAAGCGTTCCGTCATGAATTCTCGCGTGATAACCACCGGGAAGAGAAAGGGAGCATCCGCCCTTACCTCTCGATGACAGTTCCGTGATTCTCCTTGTCAGGTCCTTCGTCAGATCCGTCTTTCCCCCCGTGCTTTCCTCGAAAAGCATCCGGATCAATCTCGAGGAGAGCGATGGATGCAAATCGCGCAGAAGCGGTGTCGGGAGTCCGTAAATGCCCGTTGTAACGATTGTTTTCTCCTTCTCGAAAATACCGGAAACCAACATGTCCAAATACTCACGGTCGGATCCGAGGAGCTCGCCGAAAGACAAAAGCGCATCGACCGGATCTCTGGCCGATACCTCGCGGATCATCGGCAGAACAACATTCCGCCACTTATTACGAGTATATTCGTTCTCGGAATTACTCCGGTCAATCGCATACGGAACATCGTGCCCGCTTACGTAATCATCCACCCGGGCCTTATCCGCGAATAAAAGCGGTCGAATGACCCGTCCGCGGATCGGCTCCATCGAACACAGGCCGTCCGGCCCGGCTCCGCGAAACAAGTTGATCAACATCGTTTCGGCCTGATCCTCCCGACGATGCGCAACGGCGATCCGGACGATACGTCCTTCCTTCGCGTATGTGTTCGCCACTTCGTCAAAAAAAGCGTATCGCGCCTCTCGGCCCGCTTCCTCCAAACCCCGTCCTTCCGCGCGCGCTTTTTCGGCAATATCCACTCGACGCGAGAAAAAAGGCACCTCGTGTTCCCGACAGTATTCACGAACCATGGCCTCATCCCGGTCGGCCTCGATGCCTCGAAGGCCGTGATTCAGATGTGCGGCGACGATCGTCGGGCGCTCCCGTAAATTGCCGGAAGCCGGAGTAGAAGCATTATCCCGCCGATTGACGAGCAGATCGAGAAGACACATCGAATCCGGCCCGCCCGAAACGGCGACCACAATGACATCGCACTCCGCGAGGCGATGCTTCTCAATAAAGCGTTGAAAATCCTCAGGAAGAGACATCCGAACTCCTTGAATCGTTTGATTATCGGACAAACTTCGCAAAATCGCCAAAAACCGCACCTTCGGAGTCCTCAACGCCCGGGCTGTCCGAATGACCGGGCGTATAAGCATCTTCCGTCTCCGGCTCATCGGCACTCTTTTCCTCGAAAAACAGCGTTCTCTTGGACCACCACTTCATATGAACGGTCTTGGTCGGTCCTTGTCGGTTCTTTGCCAGAATGATCTCTGCGTCCTCGATTTCCGGCTTCACCGCCGCGGAATCATAGTACTTCGGACGATAGATGAAAATGACCATGTCTGCATCCTGCTCGATGGCCCCCGAATCGCGAAGATCCGAAAGGATCGGTCGATGTTCGTCACGATTCTCAGCACCTCTTGAGAGCTGGGAAAGCGCGATAACCGGAACTTCCAGTTCCTTTGCCATGATCTTGAGCGCTCGTGAAATATCCGATATTTCCTGCTGTCGGTTACCGTAACTCTTACCGCCGGCCGAAGACATCAACTGCATATAGTCAACAACGATCAGTCCGAGGCGATTCTCATTCTTTAATTGGCGGCATTTGGCCATCATCTCCACCGTATTGATTCCCGAACGGTCGTCAATATAAAAAGGGGCCGGGGCAATCATGGCGAGTGCTTTCGAAATCTCGTCCCATTCCTCATGCGTAACGCTTGCGTTCTGAAGTCTGAACGTACTGACCGCCGCCTTAGACGATAAAATACGATTGCCGATTTCCTCTTTGGACATTTCTAGACTGAAAAAAGCGACATGCGTATTATAGATAATCGAAGTATTGGTCGCGATGTTCACAACCAGGGCCGATTTACCCATGGCCGGACGAGCCGCGACAATAACCAGCGAACCCGGACGAAGGCCGCCGGTCGCTTGGTCCAGTTTCGGAAAACCGGTGCGTACGACTCTTCGCTCCTTTTTCCCGCGGCTGACATCCATGATATCCTGGAGCGTTCTGCGCAAAATCTCATTGATGCTCTCAAATCCCTTACCGACAGGATTTTCCCGAATCTCGGACAAGCGCTTGATCGCGATATCCACCAAGTTGTTCGCCTCTTGATCACCTTCGTAGGATTGCTGAACGATTTCATCCATCGAACCGATAATCTTGCGTAACAGAGCTTTCTGGCGAACGATCGAGGCATATTCGGCGATATTGGTACGGATGATCATCAAATCGGAAAGTTGACTCAGATAAGCGGTGCCGCCTACTGCGTCCAGGTTCCCGTTCTGCTTCAGGCGTTCGGAGACCGTAATGACATCAACGGCATTCCGCTCCGCCGCCAGCTCCATGATCGCGGTAAAAATCAAACGATTGCCCGGATGATAGAAATCCTGAGGCTGTAAGGCGGCGACTGCGACGGTCATGCTGTCCTCACTGTCCAGACACGCACAAAGCACCGCCTGCTCGGCTTGAACACTTTGTGGTGGGACCCTGCCCGGTACTCCGCTCGCATTCGCTTTCGCCATAATATCCTCCAGTTAAGATGTCATTCAGCCGACGGGCTTCACTTCAACGGTAATGTTCACGGTAACGTCCGTATGTAATTTCACCGTGACTTCGTACTCTCCGGCCGTCTTGATCGGGCTCTTGAGCTGGATGTTTTTCTTGTCGACGATATACCCCAACTTCGCGAGTGCGCCGGCAATATCCGCAGACGTCGCCGCGCCATACAGTCTGCCGCCTTCACCGGATTTCATTTCCAGCACAGCTTTACGGCCGGACAGTTTAGCGGCCACCTCTTGGGCATCTTCTTTTTCTTTCCTGGCTTTCTCGGCCAGGGAGCCCTTCTTCAGACGAATCGAATTCAAATTAGACGCTGTCGCCTCCAGAGCCACTTTCCTTTTCAGGAGAAAATTCCTCGCGTAGCCGTCGCTGACGTTAACGATATCGTCCGCTTTCCCCAATCCTTCTACGTCCGAAAGCAAGATAACCTTCATTTTAATCACACGCGCGATCGAAAAGGCGCGCACTCCTCCCTTGAATATAAATCGGGCATTCCCGTCCAACCGACGATGAATGCCCAATAATTATAATCTTTGTATCCGTGAATCGCAAATGCGATCGACACGTGATGGTCCGATTTTGCAAGAATTAATCGACAATATACGGAAGTAATGCGATATGTCTGGCTCTCTTGATCGCGACAGTCATCTCACGCTGGTGCTTCGCGCAGTTTCCGGTCATACGCTTCGGCAAAATCTTGCCGCGCTCGGAAATAAATCTGCGCAAACGAGCAACATCCTTATAGTCGATCTGCTCCACTTTATCGGCGCAAAACGCACAAACTTTACGACGCATACGTCTCGGTCTAAAACCGCCGGCGTCGCGTCCGCCGGTACGGGGGCCTCTGTTTTCAGACATTTATATTCTCCTTTCAATTCAAATCATTAAGCCTCGACGGGCAAGCCCGTCCGGCTCCTGTAATCGCTCAGTGTCATTACAAATCAAACGGGAGCGAAATGTCCTCATCCATCGTCATGCTGAATCCGCTGTCATTCTGATGTGCGGAAGGCGGTGTCTGCTGCATTGACGACTCGTCATAGGCGGCCGATCCATTTGATCCGTCACGCTTGGAGTCAAGAAATTCGATTTCATCCACCGATACTTCGGTAACGTAAACGCGCTTCCCTTCCTTATCGTCGTAGGATCTGGACTGAATGTTGCCGATAATTCCGATGCGGGAACCCTTCTGGAAGTACTGGCCCAACAGCTTGGCTTGCTGTCTCCAGGCAACGCAGTTGATAAAGTCGGCTTGCTTCTCTCCGTTTGCGGATTTGAAGCGCCGATCGACCGCCACCGTGAAACTGCACACCTCAATCTGATTCTGAGTAGTCTTCACTTCCGGATCCCGGGTCAGTCTGCCGATAAGAATGACTTTGTTCATACTTTCTCTCCCTTATCATGATTACTCATCGGTTCGGATAATCAGATGCCGCAATACGCCTTCGGTAATCTTCAGAACGCGATCGAGTTCCTTGGGGAAATCGGGCTCCGCAGTGAAGTTAAATTGAAGGTAAAAGCCTTCTTTCTGATCATTGATCTCATAAGCCAAGCGCTTCATTCCCAAAGTCTCCTGGACTTCGATTGTCGCACCGGATTCGAGCTTTGTTTTCACCGACTCCGTAACGGAAGCATAGCCTTCCTCACCGAGAACCGGGCTCAACACAACGATCATCTCATACTTGTTTGCCATTGAAATTCACCTCCTCCCGGACTAAACGGCCCTTACCTTGCGTAAGGGCGAGGATTCATGTATAAACCGCATCCTTTGCGGCACGAACAAGGTTAGCACAGGAATACCGCCCCGTCAAGAAGAAGCCTTCAAAACGCCGAAATACAGCCTTTACCAAAACGCGTATTGTCAAAATCCAGTCGATCCGCCGCCGAGGCCGCTTCGCACCCTTCCGGGCACGAAAAAGATGTATGCTTATCATACTGCCGAAATCGATACTAATCCACAGGATATATCCGAAACTTGGTTCCGATTCGTTAAAATTTATGTTCCGTTGTGCGAACCGGAAATGCCCAAATCCATAAGTATATAGGGGAAAAAAACCTCAATGACGGAACGGAGCATACCGGCGATTTCCAAGTACTCGTCCGCTCCCGAACAAAAAGGATCCGGAACTCCGTCAGTCATCTTGAACCGGATGGACCCGGGAAATATGGCTCCCGTCTTCTCCGCATATTCATTGATCGAAAACACCCGTCCTTCCGTCTCCGGAAACTCTGCGCGGATTCTGGCCGCGTGGTAGTCGGAAACCGCCAGTACCAGACGGCTCTCGGCCAGTACCCGATCGGAAATCATTCGGGACCGATGCCCGGACAGATCCGCCCCGATCAACTCGCGGACAGCGTCTTCGGCATAATCCGATGCAGGATGTCCGGAAACGGTCGATATGCCGGCGGAGCGAGCCTGCGGCGTAACTAATATACGTTGATCGGTCGAGTCGAAGAACGGCCCTCTCCGCTCGACCGAATCATTGAAAATCGCTTCCGCCATCGGGCTTCTGCAGGTGTTGCCCGTACATACGAACAAAACCGTTCGCCGTTCGGCAAGCGGCCGGTCTCCCGCAGGCCTCGTGTCCGCGGATGCCGCCTTTTCGAGTCGGTTCATATATGCCGTCGCGATCTTTCCGACCTCGAAGCCCGCGGCCAAAATAACACCGACTCCGGATTTATCAAGCGAGCGCAAGCCCGCAAAGAGGTTTCTCGCCGCCGCCTCGATATCGCCGTCCGCCCCGTATACATAAAAAACCAAGCGTTCCGCCTGCTCGCGCGAAAGTGTGGATTCCAATTCCTCCTGAACGCCCTGTCCGCAGAAAAGACCGATCCGCTCATGTTCGCCTGCCGGGAGGCGGCTTCGGATTTCACCCCGGAAAGAGTCCGAATATCCGCCGGACTCGGGAAAAACAACGCGTACGGGAACCCGTGGGGCGTAGTGGCGGTACTTCATTCCGGGAGCACGCGGCGTCCCTTCGCCGACAAGCGTCGTCTCCGATCGAAGATCCCCGAATAAAAATCCCTGATCCGCGCAGATGTTTGATATCATTTCTTCGGTTACGGCACCCGGCCGGAGAATAACCGGCTCGTCTCCGGTCACGTCGACGACCGTCGACTCCAAACCGACTTCGCAAGGCCCGCCGTCAATCACAAACGGAATTTTCCCGTCCATGTCCCGGATGACATGCTCCGCGCGTGTCGGTGACGGCGATCCGGACTCGTTCGCGGACGGAGCGGCGACCGGCACGCCGGCCATCGAAATCAATGCCCGGGCGATCGGGTTGACGGGGATCCGAATGCCGACCGTTCGAAGTCCGGCGCTGCAAATATCCGGGATCCGTTCCGACTTTTTCATCACCAATGTGATCGGACCGGGCATGAAGGCCCGGATCAGGCATTCGGCCAAAGGTGTGATCTCCGCAACCAGCGGGCGAATGCTTTCCTTATCGGCGACATGCACGATGAGGGGATTATCTGCCGGTCTCCCTTTTGCCCGGAAAATATCAGCGACCGCCTCCGGGTTCAGCGCATCGGCGCCGAGCCCGTATACCGTTTCCGTCGGAAAAGCGACAACTCCGCCCTCCGCAAGCAGACGCGCGGGGCGTACCAGATCCTCATTGTTTTTGAATACAATCCGTTCCGTTTTCATTCCCGAAAATCGCTCCGTTATCCTTCCCGTTTCTTTTCATACCCAAAATCACGAACGGTGTTTCCCCGCTCGCGCATCCCATCGCTTACTCTCCGTCTCCGTCGTCCGACCCGCCCGTCAACTGATCAAGCTTATCCGCGGACGCCAATGCGTTGATGATCTCGTCGATATCACCGGCCAGAATTTCTTCCAGACGATACAGCGTTAATCCGATCCGGTGATCGGAAACGCGACCCTGATGATAATTGTAGGTCCGGATCCTCTCGGACCGGTCGCCGGTGCCGACCTGAGATTTACGTTCGGATGCAATTTCCCCGTGCTGTTTTATCGAAGCCTGCTCTTGAAGGCGGCTCATCAGAACCGCCATTGCCTTCTCCTTATTCTTGTGCTGACTGCGCTGATCCTGGCACTGAACGACAATTCCGCTCGGCAAATGGGTGATTCGGATTGCCGAGTCCGTCTTATTGATGTGCTGACCGCCCGCGCCGGAAGCTCGAAATGTATCAATACGAAGGTCGTTCGGGTTGATGTCGATGTCAACGACTTCCGCTTCCGGGAGAACGGCCACCGTTACGGTCGAAGTATGGATCCTTCCGGATGACTCCGTTACCGGAACTCTCTGAACCCGGTGAACGCCGCTTTCATACTTGAAACGACTGTATGCTCCCCTGCCTTCGATCGAAAAAACGATTTCCTTATAACCTCCGAGCTCTGTCTGGTTGCTGTCGATGGCCTCGACAATCCAGCCGTTGCTGATCGCGTACGCGGAGTACATATTAAACAGAACCCCGCAAAACAGTGCCGCTTCCTCACCGCCGGCACCGGCGCGGATCTCGATGATAACGGACTTGTTGTCATTCGGATCGCGGGGCGCGGTCAATTCGGTCATTTGTGCCTCAAGCGTCTTGATGTCGGACGATATCGCGTTTATTTCCTCCCGCGCCATCTCTTTCAACTCTTCATCGTCCGCTTCGCTCAAAAGGTTTCTGGCGTCCCCGATCGCGTTTCTCTTGGCCTCAAGTTCCCGATAGCAGTTCGCGATCGGTTGAAGCTCGGCCAATTCAATGCTCAGCTTTCTGAACTTGTCCTGATCCGACAGAACGGTCGGATCGGAAAGAGCGGACATGAGCTCCTCATATCGGTGAATGTATTCGATTTGTCTGTCTTCTTCGGCCATTTACAACCTCTTTTCAATAATTATCTTCTATCAATTCGCGCAACAAAGCCGCCGTACGCTGAACTCTGAGCCCAAGCCGCCCGGAGCCTGTCATTCGTTCTTCCCAAGCATATCGATGATTTTCTGGGCCATCATCACACGAACGCGTGCATCAACGGCTAAGTTCAATGCGGTCATCGTCAGGCTCTTTCTTCGTAACTCCTTCTCCGCGGACGCGCCCGAACCGGGCTCCGTTTCGGATCCGGCAAGTTCGGAAACCCTCGGAAGCAGTAAGTCCCGAACACATGCGACCGCCTCTCCGTGTGCTTTTCGAAAATAATCGTAAAGCTCCCTGTCCTCGTGCCCGTCGCGCGCGTTATCCAGAAGCACGGAAAGGTCCGAGATGGAAAGGACCGGCTTGAGCGAACAGAGGATCGACAGCAGTGCCAAGTGTCCTCTGGAGTATTTCTTCCCGGTCGCTCTGGGCAAGAGCCCGTCCTTTGTATAGTTGTTGACCATTGCCTGAGTCAGAAGCCGTTCATCCGTGTTTCTGCCGTAGAAGGCCAGTTGACGGTCCATCATTGTCAGGACCTGATCCATGTACAAGTCAAAATCCGGCAACCTCTCCCAATCGGTCAGCTCAGTGTTCGGAATATCCTCAAGCCAGTCCTTGAAGCGCTCTGCGCGCTCGGGAGAAATGTCACGGGCTTTCTTGGGTGATTTCACGTTCGAAATAACCGGAGAATCATTCTTAGCCATCTTTTTCCCTCCGAAAAACCTCTGAGAAAATGGTATCACAATGGGCCGCTGGTGTCCCTTGTCGGATGATCGACCCGCACGCAAGCCTTTTCGAGATCACTGCGTTGGAGGATCATTTTGCGGCCGCAGGTCAGACATTCCATAGTAACATCTCCGGATACCCGGATTAGAAGCCATGTCCGACCGCCGCAGGGGTGGGTCTTCTTCAAGGTAACCACCTGCCCTTTTAAAAACGGATAGAGAAAAAATTCCTTACTCATCCCGTTCCCCTTACAAAGCAGCTTCAGGGCAATAACGTGCCGCAGTAACCCGGTCGTTGTCATCATAATCCCGGATACATACAATGTCCCGGAACCCGTATTCGAAAAGTAGTTTGGCGAGCGATTCTCTTTGGTCGTATCCGTGCTCGAAAACAACCAACCCGCCGGGTCGGAGCATTCCTCGGACACGTCGAAGAATCAAACGGTATACTTGAAGTCCGTCCGGCCCTCCGGATAAAGCAATTCGCGGCTCATACCGGGAAACCTCGGGCATCAGGCCGTCGATTTCCGCGTCCGTGATATAGGGCGGATTCGCCACGATCAAGTCCGCCGGTTCTTCGCCCCACCATGCGGCGAGTTCGTCCGGTTCGGGAAACAGATCGCACTGAAAAAGACGCAGGAATTGGGGCTCGCGTGCTGCGGCAATATTCCGATTCGCGTAAACGGCTGCATCCGGCGACTGTTCGGTCAGCGCGGTCCGATAGGAGACCAGATAATTACTGAGCACGTTGGATATCGAAATTCCGATGCATCCGGACCCGGTACAAAGATCGAATATCCGGATCATTCCCGATCCTTCCGCCGATGACAGAAGCGGTACATCTTCAAATCTGCCGAAAAGAAAATTCGTATCGACACCGAGAACACGGAGCGCCGCTCCGACCAACAATTCGCTTTCGCGGCGCGGCACAAGCACACCCGGTCCGACGAAAAAAGAGTCCCGATAGAAAAACGCTTCGCCGAAAACATAGTCGACCGGCTCACGGGCCACCCTTCTCCCGACGGCATCTTCGATCAAAGAAAGTTCCTCGTTCGTCAGCAGATCTTCGACTCGATTCCCTTTCTCAAACAACAACAAGGCGCCCCTTTTCCCGGTCACCCTGGCGATGATTTCACGAATCTCCGTCGTCGGGTCGTCAATACCGGCCTCGAGCAAGCGGTTAATGTACCCATCCCTCCAGTCGACCCAATTCACCAGTTATCCTCCCCCTCACGTTCGGGAATCACCGCTTTCATCGCGGCGATGGCCACCTCCAGCATGGAGTCGTCCGGCTCGCGGGTCGTGAAACGCTGCAACCACATCCCCGGCTTTGTCAACACCCGCCCGAATGCGGTATGGTCAATTTTACCCGTGAAACGCAACAATTCGTAGGAAATGCCCCCGACCAACGGGACCAGAGCCAGTCGGATCAGAGAATTCAGCCACCAAATATTCTCACCCAGAACAGGGTGCAAAAGGGCGCCGACAACACTGAATGTCAGAATGGACACCAATACAACGATAAACAGAAACGCCGTTCCGCAACGCGGATGACGTGTGCTGTATTTCCGGATGTTTTCGACCGTCAGCGGCTCGCCGGCTTCGTAGCATCGTATCGTCTTGTGCTCCGCGCCGTGATACATCCAGACTCTCTGGATCTCCTTCATCCTGGATGTCAATGCCAGATATGTTATAAAAATCGCGATGCGGACAGCGCCTTCAAACAGATTCTCAACCAGCTGGAAACCGATCGTATCGGTATTGTCAAAAGGAATGAGACCCCGTACCAAATCGATGAGCCATCTCGGCAGAAGGATGAAAAGCGCGACCGAGAACAGAACCGATACACCGGCGGTTGCCACAAGAACTCCCTTCTCGTGCCGCTCCAGAAACCCATCCAGACGGTTCTTCTTCATTGCTCTGTCTCCTTGTCACTTCTGCTGTTGTCCGGCTCTTCATCCGGTTTCTCCGCGTTTGCCGCCCTGACGGTTTCCGGCTCTTCGCCCGGTTTCTCCGCGTTTGCCGCCCTGACGGTTTCCGGCTCTTCACCCGGGGTTCCGGCTTCGTTGTCCTTCCGGGATTCCTCTTGCTCCTCAACCATTTCCGACAAGTCCGCGGATCGTATCAGCGCGCCCATTCCCGTGACGATTTGCTTGAAAAAGCGCACACAGCCCCGGACGATCGGAATGCGGTCCAACGCGCCCGTAGAAAGACTCTTGTCATGAGTTTCAATATGTATGGTGCCATCCGCTTTACGCACGGCAAGCGCCGAGTTCCGGGGGCCGAACATAATCAGGCCTTCGATAAGTGCCTGACCGCCGATTGATGTTCTTTTGGCACTGCCGGCGCCGGGACAGGACGCTTCCGCGTCCGGCTTGATCTCGGGCGACCCGGTTGTCTTTGTTTCATTTTGTGTCATCTCGTTCACTCCTTATTTGCGAAAACGATATCTGCTATTCTATCAGAAAAACATCACAATAGGAAAGATAAGAGGCTCTCTCCCCGGTATATAACCGGACGAGAAAGCCTCGTTAAGACTTCTTCCGAGAAACGGATTATTTGCTCTCCATTCTCTTTCTGAACTTGTCCACGCGTCCGCCGGTATCGACGAGCTTCTGCTTGCCCGTATAAAACGGATGACACTTCGAGCAAATGTCTACGCGGTATTCCTTGCTGGTGGATGTAGTCTCGAACTCCTCGCCGCAAGCGCAGCGAATCGTGATCTTGTTGTTCTTGGGATGGATTCCCTCTTTCATGCTTTCACCTCTCATCAAAAATCCGGCGCGTAACTCCCGTGCCGTATAAGGCACGCCACGTATGCCGAATCGGACTTTTCGTGCAAAAGGTATCCTACACCGAAAAGCCTCGCGTGTCAACGATTTCCCGCACTCATTCGGAATCTACACGACGACCCGGTTCTTACCTTGTTTCTTGGCCGCGTAAAGGTTCCGGTCCGCCTTATCGATCGTTCCGGGCTGTGACCGCTTCTATTTACCGTTTGAATTGCCGTTGGTGACCGTGCTCGTGCCGGCCGGCCGCGTACCGCGCATCGCCTCGAAAACCGCCTTATCGCTGAAGGAGACGTTGACGGACTGGATGAACTGCGCGTTCGACTGCGTCTTCATCAAAAGGCTGATGATCATTTCGGTGACCGCAGCCGTATCGAGCTGGCTGAACGCCTTGCGGATCGTCCAAACCGCATCGAGCTCGGTACTGCCGAGCAGGAGCTCCTCGCGGCGCGTTCCGGATTTGTTGATGTCGATCGCCGGAAAGATGCGCTTCTCGGACAATTTCCTGTCCAGATAAACTTCCATGTTACCGGTGCCCTTGAATTCCTCGAAAATCACCTCGTCCATTCGCGAGCCCGTATCGATCAACGAGGTCGCGATGATGGTCAGGCTTCCGCCGTTCTCAATGTTACGCGCGGCGCCGAAGAATCTCTTCGGCCCATAAAGCGCGCCCGGATCCAAGCCTCCCGACAGCGTCCGTCCGGTCGGATTGATCGTAAGGTTATACGCTCTTGAAAGACGCGTGATCGAATCCAAAAGGATCACGACGTCGTTCTCGAGTTCGACCAGACGCATCGCGCGCTCGAGGACAAGTTCGACGATTTTTGTATGATTTTCCGGTTTCTTGTCAAAGGTGGAATAGACGACTTCTCCGTTGATCGACCGTTGCATGTCCGTCACTTCCTCCGGCCGCTCGTCGATCAAAAGGACGATCAGTTTCGCGTCCGGGTTATTCGTCGATATCGCGTTGGCTATTTTCTGAAGGAGGATGGTTTTACCGGCCTTCGGCGGAGAAACGATCATGCCCCTCTGCCCTTTGCCGATCGGAGCGACCAGATCGATGATCCGGGTCGAAAGCTCCGTCTTCTCGGTCTCCAGCACGAAGCGCTCATCCGGATAGATCGGTGTCAGGCGCTCGAAATGCGGCCGGCGTTGCATTTTCTCGGGCGGAAGTCCGTTGACTTCCTTGATGTATTGAATCGGTGCGTATTTGTCGGATTCTTTCTTGGGCCGGACAGGTCCGGTGACCTGATCTCCGGTACGAAGCCCGAATCTTCTGACGTAATTGCTGTGGATAAATATGTCGATCGCAGACGGAAGATAATTCTCCCTACGGATAAAACCGAAGCCCTCCGGCATGATCTCGAGGATTCCCGTGATCATCTCGTTCTCCGGTTCCTTATGACGTAATGTCCGCGCCGAGCCGCCTTTGCCCGATGCTCCCGCTTCGGAATTCGCCTCCCCTTCGGAACCCGCGTCTTCCGGTTGTTCGTCGTTCTCCGGCGGGTAATCATCGTCCGACGGAAGTCCGTCATTGTTCTTGGGCTTAATGATAATGGAACGTTTCTTCCCCCGGGAAGAATGTCTGCGCTGCGTTCCGCCCGTATCGGCGCCCTTACCGGATAGATTCTTCTCGTCCGCTTGCGTCATTTCCGGTTCCGCCGAAAGACCCGATTGTTCAACCGGATCCTTGGTCCCGTCTTCCGGGCCTTGGGGCTGAACAGGCGTCTCTCCGATACTCACGCTCACTTCCGTCCGGGACTTATCTTCGGGATTTACGTCTTTGCCGGCCTCGACGCCCGCAGTTGGGTCGGAGGCGGCACCGTCACGCGCGGCTCCATCGCCAGAACGACTCCGGCCTCGGGATCTTGAGGATTTCCCGGAAACAGGATCCGGCGCCTCCTCTTCGCTCTTTCGACGAGATACGCCGCGCGACCGTCTCGAGGTCGAGGATGATATCCGGGGCTCCCCGCTGTCGGAAGGAAGCGACTCCGACTCCGCCCCGGGCGCGGGATGTTCGTGTTCGAACCGTTCGCTCTTCGGAGCGGGGTTCTCTTGCAAAACAGCGTTAGTCTCCGGTTGAGCTTCGCCGATCCGCGCCTGTTCGATGAAAAAATCGACCAGGTTTTGCTTGCTCATCGAATTGGCCTTTGATTCGGTCAACAAACCGAAATGAACCGCAATCGCGACGAGATCCTTCTTTTTCTTCGCGGAAAAGTTGTCGTTTGAATTCATGTTTTACCTCTGTGAAACAGTATAGAAGATTTCGGAAAAAGAGCATGTTTTCACGCTCGACCGCTGAATTTGGACCGTACACGCGAAAGCGCGACATTAAACCGAGTCATGTGATAAATCATTCAATGGAATTTCTCTTTGTTGTAACTGAGTCTGCGAATCAGGCGAAAATCGCCGCGCAATAAAAAATGGAACTTCGATCATTATAAATCGGATCGTTCGGTTATGTCAATCAAAAATCCTCCGGACTGCGGGCATCGTCGTTCGCCGCAAAGATAAATCATTATTCAACCGACTTCAGCGACTCTACCATCCCGATCCGTTTCAGGTAAAAATGCATAATTGCGTGAATAATGACCGAAAATCCGCAGGTGATCAGAAAAGCGAGCACAAAGCTCTCGGGGTGAATTTGTCTTCCGAACATGATCATATCGACCTCGCCCGACAGTGTGACCGAGGAATGCATGAGCATACCCAATAAAAGACCCGGTCCGGCCCCGACCAATGTCAGGACGGCGTTTTCGCGGAAGACGTACGCCGAGACCTCCGTGTCATAAAACCCGAGCACCTTCAAGGTTGCGATTTCGCGAATCCTCTCCTTAACGTTGATGTTGGTCAGGTTGTATAAGACGATTAACGCCAGAGCAAACGCTGAGCCGATCAGGACATAGATCAATGCGTCCAAATTCCGGAAAATCACGTGCATTCGCGCCTTAACCGTCGAGTAACTCATAAGGGCCGAAAATTCGTCCTTTTCGAGAATCTCTTTCGCCAGGAGGTCCGCGGCGTCACCGTCAAGATCGTCGGTTCGGGTCAGAAGGACGTTGATCGGTTCTAAGTTTCCGAACACACGCGAGGCGTATTCCGGCGACATATATACATAATGTTCGACGTAGTTTTCGGCGATCGCGACGATTGGGGCTTCAAAAGCCTCGGAACCCGCCGGCTCAATCCGGGCAGTATCGCCTTTTCGGAGTCCGAGAAGCTTCGATGCCTTCTCCGAAAGAATGACGCCGTCGGCAGGCAGAGCAATCGGTCGGCCGCTTTCACGCTCACGGAGATTGAAGTAGTCTTTGAACTGATCGACGTCCGCCGGCACAACGAGCGAGAGTTCCAGTTCCTCCCCGTCTTCACCGAAAACCGTCGCCGTTTGGGCTGAAATCGGACACACGCCTTCAACTCCCTCGATTGAAGAGAGCAAAGAGATCGAGACGTCGCTTTGAACATCGGTGACCGGATCTTTTAAGTAGACGCGGATATCGTGAAGCAGAATGTCGGAAAACTGCTTGTCGATAATATCGTTCACGGCATTTCTGAGCCCGAAGCCGGTCAGGATCAGCGCGGTACAGCCCGCGATGCCGAGGACGGTCATGATCAGGCGCTTTTCGTAACGAAACAGATTGCGCACGGTTACTTTGTGAAAAAAACTCATCCGATTCCAAATCAACCCGACCTTTTCCGCCGGTACAGATCTACCGACCAACGGCGGTTTCGGTCGCATCAGTTCTGCCGGACGACTGCGCAAGATTTTCAGAATTGCTAAAACCGTCGCGAGTACGATAGCGAATACCGCGATAAGAAGCGCCGGCCAGGCATGTTCGTAGCGGAACACCGGACGTATCGGCGGTAATCGATACATGATAAGATATGGTTTATAAATCACTCTCGGAAAGATCTGAAAACCGATCGCTGTCCCGAACAACCCTCCGAGCAATCCGGCCAGCGTTGCATACGCGACATACTTGACCGAAATCGCCGCCGCGGAATATCCGAGTGCCTTCATCACGCCGATTTGAATCCGCTCCTCGTCAACCATTCGGGTCATCGTCGTCAGGCAGACCAGCGCCGCAACCAAATAGAACAGTGCAGGGAATATTTTCGCCAATCCGTCCACTCTTCGCGCATCATTCTCGAAAAGCGTATACCCCTGGACATCGTCACGCGTCAATACGTAAAAAGGTTCTGAGCCCGAGTCGAAAAACTCCCGGATCAACTCCTCGGAGATTTCCGGAAACTCATTTACGGCCCCACCCGAATAGGCGGCATAAAGGTCGTTTGCCCACACTCGCGCTTCATATCGCAGGTTCCCCGTTCCGTCCTGAATGATCTCGTCATACTCCGGCGAATAGGAGAAAGCGTCTGCACTGCCCTTAAAGGTAAAATACATGAAATTAAACCGGTCCGGGTAAAACGCATCGTTACCGGTAAATATATTGTATTTGGGCTCGCTGCTTACGATTGATATTGCTGACCATGAAAATGAAAGATAGAGCGGAGAATCGATCGCGCCGACGATCGTCAGATCGTTCTCACGTAACAGCATCGATTGCGTGCTTCCGTCCGGAATGGTAAGCTTCACCTTCTCGCCCAGTGAATACGATCCGTCCTGAATCGCGCGATACTCAACGACACATTCGTCCGGAGCCCCTGGAAGCCGGCCTTCAATGACCTTCGGAAGGTTAATCCGATCATAAATCTCACCCCCGGAAATCGTTTGAACGCGAACATTACGGATTTCGTCGCCGTATTCGCTCTCCGCGACGACGACACATCCCGGCATAAATCGCGCGACTCCTTCCATCCCGGAAAATCTCTCTAAATCAGATTCACGGAAACCGATCGGTGTATAGATTTGCGCATCCGCCAAAACGGAAGAATCAAAGTATCGGTCCGTCGTCGCCCGCATTTCATCCCCTGCGGAGCGAACACCGGCAAACAGCCCGCACCCGATCGCTACGATCGAAAAAACAGAGAGGAAACGACCCATGCTTCCGGTAATCGCGCGTACGATTCCTTTTCTCATCGTGCGTTTCATTCTCTTGTCACCCCACAATTTGGTCGACATCGACG
The DNA here is from genome assembly GCA_012523365.1 of Clostridiaceae bacterium. Lineage (GTDB taxonomy): Bacteria > Bacillota > Clostridia > Saccharofermentanales > Saccharofermentanaceae > JAAYCT01. Next base: position 31,247 of record JAAYIQ010000002.1, on the reverse strand, counting down.
GGGGAGGCATTGCGATCAATCCTCGCGACGGAGCCGTTCTTCAAATGAATGACGCGGTCGGCAATCGGGGTATACGCCGTATTATGAGAAATGATGACAACCGTCATCCCCAATCGATCGCTCATGTCGCGAAGCAGACGGAGTATTGATTTTCCGGTATCATCGTCCAAAGCACCCGTCGGCTCGTCACACAGAAGGATTTTGGGGTTTCTCGCGATTGCTCTGGCGATTGCGACCCGCTGTTGCTCGCCGCCGGAAAGCTGTGAGGGAAAGTTTCCGAGTCGGTCGGAAAGACCGACCTGATCCATCACGGACCGGGGATCCATCGGGTTCCGACATATCTCCGTGGCGAGCTCAACATTTTCGAGCGCCGTCAAATTCGGTATCAGATTGTAGAACTGGAAAACAAAGCCGACTTCCTCACGACGGAAACGAGTCAGCGCCTTTGGTGATAAATTGCTGATTACGGTTCCGTCAAGAACGACCCGTCCCTCATCACACGTGTCCATGCCGCCGAGAATATTCAGTACCGTAGTCTTGCCGGCGCCGCTGGGTCCGGAGATAATGGCGGTTTCGCCCTTCTCGATCGCAAAACACACTTTCGAAAGGGCCGGGATGAAATACTCACCCATCCGGTATCTTTTGCCGACCCCTTCAAATTCAATAAATGCCATGTTGTCCCCGTCGAGTGATTATGCGTCTCCGAGTGCGGCGAACTTGTCCATCATGTTGAGCGCTTTACCCGTTCCGATCGCCACGCAACTGACAGCATCCTCCGCAACAAATACGTCGATTCCGATCTTGGTGGCCAACATGCGATCCAAGCCGTACAAAAGAGCACCGCCTCCGGTCATCACGATACCTCTCTGGCTGATATCCGCCATCAGTTCCGGGGGCGTCCGCTCCAGGACCGAGTGAACCGCGTCGAAAATCTGAGCGACCGGCTCCTCCAATGACTCGAGAATCTCAGTGGAAGATACGGTTACGGTAGCGGGAAGTCCGGTGATCAGGTTTCTGCCGCGGACATCCATCGTTGCTTCCTCCTCGCGGGGATATGCGCAACCGATTCGGATCTTGAGCTCCTCGGCGGTCTTCTCGCCGATCAGGACATTATGCTTCCGGCGCACATGCTTGACGATTGCTTCGTCAAATTTATCTCCTGCGACCTTAAGGGAATAATCGACAACCGGCTCGCAGAGTGAAATAACCGCGATATCCGTCGTACCGCCGCCGATATCGACAATCATCGAGCCGCATGCTTTGGTAATATCGATACCCGCTCCGATGGCGGCCGCGATCGGCTCACGAATCAGAAAAACGTCCTTGGCACCCGCGTGACGGCAAGCATCCTCAACAGCCTTCTGCTCGACGGGTGTAATCACCGACGGCACACAAACAACGATGGTCGGCTTGAAATAGGTGGCTCGAATTCCGTGGCATACTCGGCCGATAAAGGCCTTGAGCATAACCTCGGTTACTTTAAAATCCGAAATAACGCCGTCGCGCAGAGGGCGAATCGCCTCGACGACACCGGGGGTTCTGCCGAGCATAAGGCTCGCGCTCTCGCCGACCGCCAGGACCTTGCCGGTCTTCGTGTTTACGGCAACGACCGACGGCTCTTTAAGAATAACGCCGCGCCCTCTTACATATATCAAAACACTGCTGGTACCCAGATCGATACCGATGTCCATTCCAAATCCCATGTGATGCTCCTTAGCTTATATGCAGCGGATGCGATCCGCCGTGCGAATACAAATACAAATCAGCATCGTTAATGATACAATAAAAAAGGAGTCTGTTCAATTGAAAAAGAGCATTTGTATAATAAGGGTGATTTTGTGTACAAAAAGCTTCTGGGTTGTGTGTTGTTTGCCTTCGGAAGTGTTTCGGCGATTTTCGGGGAACATCTTCCCGGGCCGGTCGGGCTGAGTTTCAGACTTCTCGGGCTTATGTCGATACCGATTTTCGTGCGGTCCCTGATCACCGGATTTGAACGGACGCGCAATTCCGGGAATTATTTCTTGCGGCTGTCTCTGACCGCTTCACTGGCTCAATTGATTCTGTTTCTTTTCAACCGGTCCCTCGACGGTTCGGCAGGCTTTTCGCTCAATCCGATGTATGCGATCCTGATCGGATTCGGACTCGTTTACGGTCTGGAAATACTGGTTCCGTGCGGTCCCAGGCGAATTGCCAGTATGCGCCTACTGGAAGCCAACGCGCAAACCAAATCCGATCGTTTTGATATTCGGGTCAGCCCTCAGGATTTGGTGGAATGGCCGAAGGGAATGAAGGTTCCGAACTGGCCGATCGCCATGCTTCAACTCTTCGGAATCTCTCTTGTGGTTTTTTGCCTCGCATTACCCTTTGTTCTCCCGGTTCACCTCGGTGTGTTCATCGTGCTTCTGGTTCTGGTTTTTTATGCGGTCGACAAAGTCGTCTCGGGCCCCAACGTGGCCGCAGCCTTTCTTTGTATGGCGATGCTTCTGGCGACATATATGTTCATCCAATACCGATTGACCCGCGAACTGGATCCGGTCGGCGTATCGATCGCGACGGTTTTCATCAGTTACCTTCCGGAGAAAGGCCGACGCCCCGGCCGGATTGCGCAGTACGCTTATTACGCATTTTATCCGGTTCACATCCTGGTGCTGATCCTGGTGAGCAGGATTCTTTTCGGAAGTTGACCGAACTTCACTCGCCGTACCGGTTCCCGTGACGTGTCGCGTCGGCACGTTATCCGACATCAAATGATCCGGGCGTATCCAGAAGTCGCCGGATCGTGCGGACAACCCCGTTTTCGGAATTCGCCGGTGCCCGGTACCCTGCGTTCTCCAGCAAATCGGGGTGTGCATTTTCCATCGCGAATCCGTATTTCGCTTCCGCGAGAAGCTCGGTATCGTTAAGATAGTCTCCGAACGCGGCGGTCTCGTCGCTCGTCAATCCCAGGTATTTCATGATCGCCCGCAGGCCGCTTCCCTTGTTAACGTCCGGAAGAGATACATCGAGCCAGACATCCCCGGAGATCGTCACACGCAAGTCCGGCTTTAATTTCTCGAAAAGCGGCAACAAGTGCTTCTCGCTTCCCCGAAAATCACATGCGGAGTAATTGATTATCGGTTCGTCAATTCCGTCAAACGAATCGATCGGCTGCAGCTTTTCGAAAAACGGCACCATCTCGGAAAGATAATGCTCAACGGATCGCCCCGCGGGTCGAAGCGCATACGCACTGCCCGGGCACGATGCGATAAAAAGACCGTCGGTCATCCGTGCCCCGATCTCCTCGGTAAGAACCCTCTGTTCTTTCGTAAAAGATCTGCATAAGATTGTTTCTTCCGCGGTGCGAATAAAAGCGCCGTTATTGGACATCAATATCACCGGCTCCGGAAAAGGCCGAAAAAGCTCCGCGAGGCTGGCGTTCTGGCGCCCGCTCGCCGCGACAAAGCGAATTCCTTTCCCCGTTATCTCCCGGAGAAGCGCCGGAAACTCTACGGGTAGTTTTCCGTTCTCATCCAGAAGCGTACCGTCCATATCCGATGCGATCAGCCTGATCATGTTATTCTCCGTTTCATCCGATATGTATATTGGGGATATAAAACCATTCCGCCGATCGGTTTCGAGTGGTTTCTCAACAGCATATCGTATTGGTGATTCCCCTGTCTATCTGTTATAATCTTTTGAAGTAAAAGCTCACGCGCACCCTCTTTGAGCCGGTGCGCGAACCATTTTATACCAAGCGAGGCGAAGATTATGGCATACTCGATCAAAACAGACAAGAAATGGCAAAAGCGCTGGGAAGAAACCGAGCTTTATAAGTTCGACCCGGACGCGAAGGACAAGAAGCTCTATTGCCTCGAGATGTTCTCGTACCCTTCGGGCGCCAACCTCCACGTCGGCCATTGGTATAACTTCGGTCTTACGGACTCCTGGGCGCGCATGAAGCGCATGCAGGGACATAATGTCTTTCATCCGATGGGATTTGACGCCTTCGGCCTTCCGGCGGAGAACTACGCGATCAAGACCGGCATCCATCCGCAGGACTCGACGCTCAATAATATCCGCACGATGCAGAAGCAGCTCCGTGAAATCGGTGCGACCTACGACTGGAATTACGAGCTCGCGACATGTATGCCCGAATATTACCGTTGGAATCAGTGGATTTTCCTGCGCCTTCTCGAGAAGGGCCTGGCCTACCGTAAGAACGCGCCGGTTAACTGGTGCCCGCAATGCAACACCGTCCTTGCGAACGAACAGGTGATCGACGGCGCGTGCGAGCGTTGCTCCGCCGAAGTCGTCCGAAAGAATATGACGCAATGGTTTTTCGCGATCACGAAGTACGCGCAGGAACTCCTGGATTTCCTTCCGAAGCTCGACTGGCCGGAAAAGACCAAGAAGATCCAGACCAACTGGATCGGCCGCTCCGAGGGCGCGCAGATCTCCTTCTTCTGTGAAAAAGACGGAAAGCCTCTGACCGATTCCGACAATAAGCCCCTGAAGCTCAACGTTTTCACAACACGCGCGGACACGCTTTTAGGCGTCACCTACGTCGTCGTCGCGCCCGAATCCGATATTTGCGATTTGCTAACGACCGAAGACTGTCGAGCGGATGTCGCCCGATATCGGGAGCAGACCCAGAAGGTCAGCGACATCGACCGTATGTCGACGACGCGGGAAAAGACCGGCGTGTTTACCGGCTCTTTTGCCATACATCCGATCACCGGCGAAAAGGTCCCGATCTGGGCGGCGGACTATGTCATCGCCGGCTACGGGACCGGTATTGTTATGGCCGTTCCCGCACACGATGAGCGCGACTTTGAATTCGCGACAAAATTCGAGCTTCCGATCATCCGTGTCATCGCCTCGGCTCCGGATGCGCAAGACGAACTTCCGTTTATCGAAAAAGGTATCAACGTCAACTCCGGCGAATTCGACGGCCTCGGTTTTCAAGATTCGGTACACGCGATCATCGGGAAACTTTCCGCCGGGGATATGGGTGAGCTCAAGGTCAATTTCCGCCTGCGCGACTGGCTGATTTCCCGCCAGCGTTACTGGGGCACACCGATCCCGGTCGTCCACTGTGAAAAGTGCGGCGTCGTCCCGGTCCCCGATGAGGATCTTCCGGTCCTTCTGCCGTACGACATCGAATTCCGCCCGGACGGCGAATCGCCGCTTACGAAGAACGAAGCGTTTATTAACATACCGTGCCCGCGCTGCGGTAAACCGGCCAGAAGAGATGCCGATACGATGGATACCTTTGTCGACTCCTCCTGGTATCAGTTCCGCTACCCGGACAACCGAAACGACAAAGAACCTTTTGACCGCGAGCTCATCAACACGATGTGCCCCGTCGACAAATACGTCGGCGGCCCCGAGCATGCGGCGATGCACCTGTTGTACGCACGCTTTTTCACGAAAGCTTTACGCGACATGGGCTACCTCAATTTCGACGAGCCGTTTGCATCTCTCGTGCACCAGGGGATCATCCTCGGTCCGGACGGCAACCGGATGTCCAAGAGCCGCGGCAACACGGTCGCTCCGGACGAATACGTTCAGAAATACGGCTCCGACGTCTTTAGAACCTATCTCGGCTTCGGCTTCGCGTATACTGAAGGAGGCCCGTGGAGCGACGGAGGACTTCAGGCGATCGCCAAATTCATCGGGCGTATCGAACGTCTGATCGAGGAGATCGCGGACGGTCCGTCCGGCAAACCTTTCTCCGGCGATCCGTCCGGCGACGACAAAGCGCTTATGTACTCGCTTCACTACACGATCAAATCCGTAACCGCCGATACCGAACGATTTCAGTTCAACACTTCGATCGCCCGATTGATGGAGCTCCTAAATGCGATCGGCAAATACCGCGAATCCGGAAAGGTCAAGCCCGCGCTTTTAAGAAAGACGTGCGAAACTCTCCTCCTGCTCCTGTCGCCCTTCGCTCCGCATTTCTGCGAGGAGATGTGGGAGAGGCTCGGAAACGCCTACTCGATCTTCAATCAAAAATGGCCGGAATACGATGAGGCCGCTCTCGTGCTCGATACGATCGAGATCGCCGTCCAAGTCAACGGACAGGTCAAATTCAAACTCGATATCAGTAGCGACTTCTCCGCCGGTGAGGTCGAGAAGATCGTTCGCGCAGACGAGCGTTTGCCCGAGGTTTTAGCGGGGCGTAACATTGTTAAATTCATATACGTGAAGGGGCGTTTGGCGAATATCGTCGCAAAGTAAAAAGGCGACCCGTTTTGTAAAATCAGACCCGGCCGGGGCCGCGTAACGCGGCTTCGGCCGCTTGCTTATCCGCCCAGACGCTGACCGACCCGGCCGCGACCGGAAAGTCGGCCGAGCCGCTCTCGTCGAGGACGATCTCCTCTCCCCGATTCCGTGTCACATCCACCCATATCGATCCGGCTCTCTGCGCTCCGAACGAGAACCGCAAAGCGTTTTCGCACTCGTTGCTGATCACGACGGCCAATCCCGAGCCCGGGTGCTCCCCGTCGCCGCAGCGCTTCCACCCGATGCAGTTTTCTTGCTCGAAAAGATCCTCCTGCTCGCCGTACGCCAGATATTTTCGCGCGAGAAGCAAAGGATCCAAGCGCTCCTTGAGTGGCGCCTTCGGCGCTTCGCCGCCGATCCCGTAATAGTCGCCGTAGAAGAGGCACGGATAACCGTCTTTTCGAAGAAGGATCAGCGCATACGCGATCTGCTTGAACCACTCCTCGATGAAGGACTCCAGCGACTGCCGATGCTGAGAATCGTGATTATCGACAAAGGTGACGACATTCATCGGATTATGAGAAACGAGCGCGTCCGCAAATATCGTCCGCAGGTCATAGGAACTTCCCGCCCTTGACGCGTCGAAAAGGTTAAAATGCAGCGGCACATCAAATAGCGTCAGATGGTAGTTAACATCCGACAGATACTCACGAAGCCGCTCCGGATCGCCGCGCCAGTATTCTCCGACCACAAAGAAAGAGCGGTCCAGTCCCTCGCGTATGGTTTTCACAAAGCGCTCGATAAAATTATCGTCGATGTGTTTCACGGCGTCGAGACGCATACCGTCGAGCCTAAGCTCTTCGGTGATCCACTTGCCCCACCGGATCGTCTCGTCGATGACATCCGGATGCCTGTAGTCGATATTCGCGTACATCAGGAAATCGTAGTTGCCGAACTCCTCGTCGACACCGTCCGAGAAGTCCTTTTTCTCGCCGACGATTTTGTAGATCGCCGTCTCCCCGGTCCTCTGGTCAAAGTCCGTCGCCGTAAAGTGCTCCCAATTCCATTTGAAGCCCGAATAGGTATCGCCGCGCCCTGGAAAGTAAAACCGCGTCCAGGCCTCGATGGTAAACGGCTCGGAAACGACCGTCCTTCGATCCATCGGATCGACCTTGACGACCCAGACCTCCTGCGTCCCGTCGGCGGCGGCCTTGTGATTCAAAACGACATCCGCGTAAACCTTGAGTCCCGCGGCGTGAAGCTTTTCGATCGCGAAAAGCAGGGATCGTTTATCCCCGTACTTCGTCGGGACTCCGCCCTTCTGATCGAACTCCCCGAGATCGAAAAGGTCATAGACCCCATACCCGACATCCCAGGGCGAGGTCGATTTACAGCACGGCGGGATCCATACACCGGAAACGCCGATCGCAGAGAGATGCTCCGCGTCCGCCGCCAATCGCTCCCAATGACGATGATCGGCGGGCAGATCCCACTCGAAATACTGCATCATGATATAGTTGTCCAAAAAAACCTCCGTGCGACGACGCTTGATCCGCTATGCGTTCCTTCGGATAATTATATCATTCCCGCGCGACGGAACACATCGAATCCACAGGTCACATATGCTATAATCACCTTATTGCTTAGGGGGGAGCCGCATTCCATGAAGTGTTTCTACCATAGTGAGACAGAGGCCGTCTGTACCTGCGTCGGATGCGGGAAAGGTTTATGTTCCTCGTGCGGCTCCGTCTCGACACCACCGCGCTGTCCGGATTGCCTGATGAAGGAAACCGAGAAGAAGTTCCGGCATTTTCTTTATACCGCGATCGTAAGCGCGTTCTTTTTTCTTGTCACAGCGTTGATCCTTTTTTTCGCGGTCGGCGTTTCGGCATTTCGTTCACCGTTGTGGTGGCTCCTGATGATCGTAATCATGACCATCCCGTGGGGCTGGCGGTTTCTTCATTCCCTATTTCCCGCCTTCTTCATTTCCACCTCGATTTTTCTTTTAGTATTGTATTTTATCTTCGAAGCCGCACTGTCCGTTTTTGCCGGAATCGTCGTGATGCCGTGGCAGATCTTTTCGATTGTGCGGCTGTTCATTAAGACACAGAAGCTGAAAAAGAAATTTCGATGATGCAATCGCTCCTGCGCGTCGCGGTTATTGACATCATCCCTGCAAATCCATATAATTTCACTTGCGTCCGAAGGACGCGAATATATCGCCGATTTAGCACAGTTGGTAGTGCAGCTGATTTGTAATCAGCAGGTCAACGGTTCGAGTCCGTTAATCGGCTCCAGATGAAACCCTAGAGCCGCATAGGTTTCTAGGGTTTTTGTTTATTTTGAGAGTAAATAAACAATTCGGCAACAATTCGTTCATGACTCAATATTTATGATTTGATATTATCATCTCAAGAGATTAATCGGCTCCCTTTCCTTTTCGAGTCAACCGAACGGAGGCGACTCATATGAGAATGAATAAATCCAATGTTACTTCTGTGGTCATCGCTGTATGCGCGATTCTGCTCCTCTCCTCCTTTCGTCCGTCGGTATTCGCCGGTACCGTCTACGAGATGAATGCGCCGGGCGCCCTTCCGGTCACTCCGATATTAAATAATCGGGTTGCGGTTTATGGTGTTGATGTATACGGAGTCGTGCTTCCGCCGACAACTGCCGAATCGACAGCCGCTGAATCCACCACGGCAACGACCGCCTCAACCACGCAGACCGCGACGACCGCCTCGCCGACCACCTCCGAATCCACTGCGTCACCTGTCACTTCCGCGGTTACCACGCCTGCCCCGACTCGAAAAGAAACGCGTGCGACAACGACCGTATCCGCTTTCGAGACCTCGAAAGAAACGACACAAGCGGTCGAAACGACAACGCCGGAGACAACGTCAGCGACAACACCGACGAAAGCGACGACCGCAGATATGACCCGATATACCCGTCCGGAAACAGTCGAGTCGAGTTCGTCCGCTCCGGTTTCCGACATAACAGGAAGCGGAGATTACTGTTTTCTGTGGATCCTGTTGCTCCTGATCCTTCTCTTTCTTCTGATCATTTTCCTGATTTGGATCTATCGCGAAAAGAAAAAGAAAAAGAATAAGCAGGACGGGGATGAAAACTCCCGGACGCAGTCGGATCCCGGAACGGAACCCTCCAATCCCGAGGAGGCCGGACAATCGACCGATACCGAACCGAAAAATATCGACTACGCGTTTGAAGAAATACAAAAGGACGAGCACGAATAGACAATCCCAAGATATCATCATAGCGAATTCCAAAAAATTACGGCCATGCCGAGTTAATCGGCATGGCTTTCTTATCTCTTCCTTTGCATTTCACAAATCTTTCTTGATTCGTTCATTAACCTTTGTTGCATTGACATGTAAAAAAACTACAATGAAGTTAGGCGGATTGTAAGCATTGAGCTTACGCGGCGAGGAGGACCAATATGCTCCGTCTCGGATCAACATATATCATCGTTCGTGACATGGAACGCTCCGTGGAGTTCTACTCCCTGCTGTTCAACATGGAGCCGTCGGCGAGGGAGCTCGAGCGATGGGCTCAGTTCGATTTGGATGGCGGTTGCTTTGGCATCTACAATCAGCTTTTCGATTATAAAGCGATTGCCGTCGGGCAAGCGACAGATAAGATGTTTAACAAGGCATATGTAGACTGGCTCGGTCGCCGTAATACATATTTCGGCAATAACGTGGTTCATCATTTTCGCGTAGAAAATCTCAATGACGAGTATGAGCGCCTCAGCGATTTGAATATCGGGGTTATGTCCGATATCTTTTATATCAACATTTCTCTTCCCTATTACTATTTTACTCTGACGGATCCGGACGGCAACGCGATTGAGATTACCGGAGAATATACGCCGCCGGCCGTTGAGATATCTGAGGATGCGCCGGTTTCCGCCTCTTCTGCAGTGATTGTCGAAGAAATAACGGAATCCCCTCCGCCTTGGGAAGAAGAGGGTTCTCCTCCTCAAACCATATCCGGAATCAAGGCCGGGCGTACCGAACCGGCAGTCACGAAAAAGGAGACGACGGAGCCTGAACCGCAACCGGAGCCTGAGCCGGTGCCGGAACCTGAGCCGGAGCCTGAGCCGGAACCTGAGACCGAACCGCAACCGGAGCCTGAGCCGGAGCCTGAACCGGTGCCGCAACCGGAGCCGGAGACCGAACCGCAACCGGAGCCGGAGCCTGCGAAACCGACACTTGCAAAGCCCGCAGTCCCCGATTTGAAGATTTCAGAGCCGGACAGTCCCGAGCCTTTAACCGTTGAATCCTCTAAGAGATCGGAAGCCGATAAACTTTCGCGCAATCAGGTCGCGCCCCCGAAGCCGGAAATTATCGAAGCGAAATCTGCGGAACCGGATATCACGGAGCCCGTTGTTCCTCAAGAAGAACCTCTGCCGGCAACCGAAGAATCGGAAGATGACGTGACGCTTGAAGAAATTCGTTTCTCTGTTCAGGATAAACAATCCTTGCGACCGACGGAATCGTTTATTGACCATTCCATCCTCAAAGCGGCAATCCTCAAAGAAAGAGAGCGGCAAATAAGGGAGCAGATCCAGGAGAAGATTAACGGTACTCCGATTTTTAAACCGCTCCCGGTTGAGCCCGAACCGGAACCCGAGTTCAAGCCGGAGGAACCGGAGCCCTTGAAGAAAGGACCTTCCTCAAAGAGGTCTCCCGAATCCGAAGGCAGACGTCCGGCCAAGAATGACGATTCACCCAAACGCCCGATTTGGGATGAGCCGATGAAGGATTTATGGAGAGACCAATAGATTGCATCGATTCGCAAATTGGCGGATAAGCATCTTGGTCATGTGATGAACGATCGGGTCGCTTCTCATACAAACCGTACGGAAATCGCGGCAGTCATAACGTCTGTCGCGATTCTTTGCGGGTCGAAATCCGGCAAAAATGAGGCAGTTTCCGGAACAACTTGCCTTATAAGTATATAAACGGTTAAAATGGGTGAGACAAACTTAAAGGACGCATCAATGAAAAAGCAATCTCAGCAAGGCACACCTTTGGATCAACCTCCCCGGGATAATCATTTCCGGCGGTTGATTGATTTTATTTTTTTCTTAATTATTGAATATCGAATCATTCTTTTGTCCGTTTTAGTAGGACTGGTAACCATCCTCTCCATATCTTTCGGCATGTCACGCATCCTCCTTTGGGCCGGTGGAGATAACCCAGTCCGAGAAACGGAAGAGACCGTTTCTACGGAATACATCGGTGCTGAAGCAAGCGACCCCACACCGACAACAACGCCGACGCCGACGTCGACGCCGACACCCACGCCGACACCCACGCCGACCCCGGATCCGACTCTTCGCAAGGGGGATGAGAACGAACGGGTTCGAGAATTGCAGGAACGGCTCATGGATCTGAACTACATGGATTTGGATGAGGCGACCGCGTATTACGGAACCGCAACAAAGTACGCCGTCGAACTGTTCCAGAGGCAACACGATCTCAAACAGGACGGAGTCGCCGGACCTCAGACGCTGGATCTCTTGTTTTCCAAGAATGCGAAAAAATATACACTCCTTGAAGGAACCAGCGGAAATGACGTCGACGCGCTTCAGCGTCAACTGGTTGATTTGGGCTACCTGTCGAAGGCGACCGGTTATTACGGTTCCAAAACTGTGGAAGCGGTCAAGGATTTCCAGAAACGAAACGGATTGACCGTCGACGGCAAGACCGGAGAGCAAACACTCGCCCTGATCTACTCGCCCAACGCCAAGCAGAGTGCCAGCAAAGTACAGGCCGCGAGGCGAAGTGCCAACATAAAGACATTCGTAAGCCTTGCCAAGGAACAGTTGGGCGACAAATATGTTTTGGGAGCCGTCGGTCCGAATTCATTTGATTGTTCGGGGCTGGTCTATTACTGTCTCAGGGAGGCCGGCTCTTCCCGCGGCAGATATAACGCAGCCGGATATGCGCAGGTTTCGGATTGGGAGAAGATCACATCCATGGACAATCTCGAGATCGGAGATCTCTTATTCTTCAGTACGGGCGGGAAGGCCGTCGGCCACGTCGGTATATATGTCGGAAACGGTGAAATGGTGGACGCGTCGTCTTCGAACGGCAAGGTGGTTCGAAGATCCTGTAAGACAGCTTTCTGGACAAAGAACTTCGTGTATGCGCGTCGCCCCTGGTAAAGGATCTCGATAACGGTATAAGATAAAACCCGCGGCGTTTGAGTCGAGGGTTTTTCATTGATTTGTCTCGGAAGAAATGAGTCAGTCTTCCTCCGCGGCCATCAAGAGCCGATGCTTGCTGAGATTGAATCCTTTCCAGGTCATCTCCGTCGATTCCCGGTAAGAAACAATGTCATACGGATCATACCGCCGGTCGCTGTAACTGAAGTCGCCGTATTTTTCACCGAGATAGTATACCGAAATAAAGTCATGGATCTCGTCCATTGACTTCAGTATCCGTTCATCCCCTGTCTCGCGTAGTTTCTCCTCTTCCGAGAGGATTACGATCAAAGAGTCGGACGACATGCTTTGAAGATAACGGGTGTCAAGCGAGTCCAGTTCTCCATTCAGATACTGACGGACATTGTAGGATGCAACGATGCGTCCGGGCACGCATGCATTCACAAGAAAGAGTGCAAGAATCCCGGCGATGAGGGATGCTTTGAGAAGCGGAAACCGCTCCGAGAATTCCCGAATCCCCAACATGATAAAAAGAATTCCCAAAAGAACCATAAACCCCGACACCAGGAAACGGTCTTCGGACAATCCGTACGCACTGATGTACAAAGTCATTCGACGGAACGCCGAAAACAATTGAACGAAGCTGAGAACGATCAGAAGGATCGAAAGAACTCGGACCGTTCTTCCGGTTTTGGCGCCGCGTTGAGTGTATCGGATCGCCGCCAGAATCATGATCGCATTGATCGCGGAAATAAACGCAAGCTCAAAAAATCCCTTTCTGGCGTATTCGGCGTACGAGAGATCACCCGGAAGATTTCCTGACCACGCCCCGAACAGATATACCGATTGAACCACCGCGTATAAAAGATACAGAGCATTGATCAGAACCAACAACGTGATCGCCGAGAAGGCCGGAATTAAGACGGGTTTCTCCACCTTCTCTTCTTTAAACCTACGGTTGGACACACTCCGTTTCGCATAACCGAAAAGCACGCTCGCGGAAAACGGAAGGAGAACGAGGGTCAAAATGATGCGATTTACGGTTCCGAAGGATAACCAATCCGCTATGACTTCGAATGCCCCCTCAAACCACTCCTCGAAAATCTGATCGGAAGCCATCAGAATCCCCGTTAAGAAAAGGATGAGCGGAATTCCGACCAGTAGCGCGATCCCGATTTGCAGGATTACCCTTCCGTTCTTCGTCGAAGAAACATCCCCCTCTGCTTTACTCTTCACGAAAACCCTCTTCCCTTCCTCAAACATGTCGGCAAGAGATGTAAACGGGCGAAGGAAATATCCCATAAACACCTCCGGAAGAAATCCCTTTTCTCCGACGGAACACCTCTCGACACCGATTCTCTGAAGGAAAAGGATACCTGTCAAAAGAATAAGCACCGCGCTGTTTGTGAATCGAAGCCCACGATTATCGAAAAGCACAAACGTCAGCGAGATCGCCAGGATCGAGCCCATGAGAAAAAACTGAAAACCTCTCTCCCGCGCACCCTTCGGCGGTAATCCGACGGCAAGAAAAAACGCGAGCATCAGAGAGCAAAAATACACCGTCGCGTTTGCCGCCGTATGCCCGCCCGAATAAATGTAATACTCAACGACCGCCGCTGCCCCGATCAGTGACGCGACAAGCATTCTAATGTAGTTCTTCATTTTTCATCCTCCGGAATGTACTCAAAAATGTCTCCGGGCTGGCACCCGAGTTCGCGGCAAATTGCCTCTAGCGTTACAAATCGGATCGCTTTCGCCCGTTCGTTTTTCAGGATCGATAAATTCGCCTGCGACAGGTCGATACGCTCTGCCAACTCCGAAAGGCTGATTTTCTTTTTTGCCATTTCAACATCCAGTCGAATCACAATCGGCATTATGTTCACCCCCCCTTTCAAACGGTAAGCTGTTGGTCTTCCCAGATCCTGGAAGCCTTCGCGAAAACATCCGCCAGAATAAACGCGATCAGCGATACCAAAAGAAAGATCCCCGCACCGACGGATGTGAGAATCGTATTGTACAGGAGCACTTTAACCAGAAATGCCGCCGCGATCAGAGCGCAAAAGAGCCCGACGCGAAAAAGACGCCGGGAATTTCTCACATCAAACGGCTGATTCATCTCCAGCGTGCGCAGGATCAAATGCCCTTGCAAGAGGATCCCAAGCGTGAAAACGCCGCAAAAATAGAAAAAAGCGAGAAGAAACACATACGGTTCCGACCAGCCATAGCCTACCGTCAGATAATCCACCATATATTTGACGATCCACGGAAGTCCGATCAGAGCCGCGAGATTCAAAAGCAATAGAAAATCCGTAAACAATCGAAGCGCAAAGGACAAACTCTTGTTGCCGATCCGTTCCATACAACACCTCCGCGTTGATCCCCGGTCGGAGACCATTCATTGATGTGTACATCATAGCAAGCGAATCGACGTTTTGCAATATATTTTTATCGTTTATCGATATCTTTTTGTTGTTTATTAACCTTATTCTGTCTCCGCTCCTCTTCCTCGGCCTGTACCAACATGCGTGCTTCTTCTTTTCCGTAACGGAAGGGCATTGCGAACCGATGGCGGAAAAAAGCGATGATCGGGCCCATGAAGAAAGCGGTGATGATCGTAGCAACCCCGGGCATTTCTCCGAGTAAAAAACCTGTTCCCGTGCAAATCAAATCGGTGCCGATACGGCAATACTGGAATTTCGCAATCTTTTTCTCGGACATGATCAACGCGACAGCGTCATAGGTCGACACACCGAGATTACCGGTAAAATAGAAAGCGGAGCCCAGGCATATGATCAGGATCGCAAGCAGTAGAATCCCCAATCGAACCCAGAATGACGCGTCGGGGATCATCCATAGAAAAAACATTTCCGAATATTGAGCCACATAGCCCAGAAGAAACAGATTGATCAGCGTTCCGAGGCCGATCTTGGTCTTATCGAGAAAAAAGATTGCGATCAGCATGATCGCGTTGATGATTACGTACAGGGTTCCGAAAGCGATCGGCACATGCCGTGCGATCCCATGCGCGAGAACCTGAAACGGATCAAGTCCGAAAACGGAAAACTTGAACATGCCGACAGAAAATCCACAAATTAAGACGCCCAAGGTCGTCATCAGGATTCGCTTCTTCATTTCGCTCATGTACTGCTCTCCCCTGCGGCCGGATGATAATGAACCCATTCTATCATTGACGCATCGGATAAGCGTGACTTTTCGATGAATATATCATTCGCTCCAAATGATTTTTGACGATTGGAATTCGCGCGAGGTGATCAATAGTTGACTTCATCATTCACTCCAAATGATTTTTGACTATTGGAATTCGCGCGAGGTGATCATTTGATGATAAAATCGAGAGTAGAGATACCTCGGAGGTGCTTATGAAACGACACGACGGTAGAATCCTTAAAAGCCTTGGTCCATTCGAGAAGTTATATCCGTACATTATCGGGAGAAGAAGTGACGCACAGGTCTTCTCGAAACAGATCATCCGCACGGACGGAATTGACGATTATATCCATAAAAAGCGCGCGGATGGTACTCAAATCAGTTATTTGCATGTTTTTATCGCGGCCTACCTGAGAGGGATCGCGCAACGACCGAATGTCAACCGCTTCGTCATGAACGGCAAATTGTACGCCCGCAAAGGAATCTCTTTTTCAATGGTCGTCAAGCCGGAGTTGCGCGATAACGGAAGCGAAGTTACAGTCAAATTTACCTTCACAGGTCATGAGTCTATCGACGAGGTAACCGAAATCATTAACAGAACGATTGAAGAAGCCAGACATGCACCCTCCGAGACAAATACCGGTAAATTGGTTTCCTTTATTCTATCGATGCCGGGCATTTTTAAGAAGTTTCTGGTCAGTACCTTTAAGTGGATGGACCGTCATAATCTGCTTCCCAAATCCGTTATCGACGCCAGTCCGTTTCACGCAACGATGTTTCTTACCTATCTGAAATCGATCCGCACGGATTATGTGTATCATCACCCCTATAATGTCGGGACCGCCGGCATTTTTGCCGCACTCGGCAAGACGGAAATGTTGCCGGTGGTTGAGAACGGGCAAGTCGTCGTTCGCAAATGTTGTACGGTCGGCTATTCGTTGGATGATCGTATTTGCGACGGTCTGTACATCGCAAATTCCTTTTCGTTAGCCAAAAAGTATTTCCTCGATCCGAGTCTTCTGGAGAATCGTCTAGAGGAAATTACTGAAGATATTATTTAGGCGGGTCATCCGGCCGGCAATCAAAGCCTGCCGCCGAGGCCGGTTCGGTCGTTAATTCTGATACAGGATCGCCGGTGTCCAGTATGTATTTCCGTAAATATCGGTCAGGCGGTATGTGACCATACACTCATTTTCACCTACGGGATGGTAACTTACGGCAAGATCTCCGTCGGCGATCATCTGATCTCCGAGAAAATAACTGTCATCAAAATCCTCGTCATATGTATAGTAGTCACATACAAAATCAATGACGTCGCCTTTCTTGACCTCGACCAGACCTTTGGCCATCGTGTCCGTCTCGTTTCCGTAATTGATCCTCGCTCCGGCCACATAACCGTACGGATCGTCTTGCGTAAACATTACAATAATATCCACGAGTTGGTTGTTGAGAAGTGCGGGAACGCGACCGACGACCGTATAGTTTCTGCCCTGCTCTTCGACAGACTCAACGTAGAAGGCGACAATGTGCTTATCCAAAGCGACCCATGTGCCGTCAAATCCGATCACCAGGTCCCCGTCGTCGTCGAACTCATAAATATTATCGATGCCCAGGTCGATATAGCCTTCTCCGTCGTCAAAAAACACGTTGAGTTCAACGCTCCGGATCAGATCCCACTGCTCGTCCGAAAGCTGAACCACGTAACCGTCTTGCTTTTCGACCAGTTCCAAATCGGACGCGTTCAGATAATGTTCCTGATAATAGTCCGCGTTGGATTGGATCTGGTTCGTATCGATCCAGTTTCCCGTATCTCCGGCGTTTCCGCCCGTGAAGGATGAAAAATCGGGATTCTGGAAGAATGAACTCCACGCGTCGGACCACCCTCCGAGTCCCGATAAACCACCCAGAAGCGAATTCAGAGGCGACGATGAGCCGCCGGTAGTGATCCGACCGCCGACGATCAAATTGCCGAATTTCTTGACCAGGCCGGTGTATTCCTCGCCCATACCGATGCGATCATATATCGAAACCATCGAAGACATGCTCTTGAGTTCGTCGTACGGGAAGTATACGGAGATCCCGTTTGCGTTCATGATGTTTGAGGAGGTGCGGTTATACTTGATGCACTTTCTCATCGCGACAGCCAGATCAGCGGCTTCCTTGGAATTGATATTCTCGGCAAGATGGATCAGATCCACCTGATCCGTACGGGATTTATTGAATTCCCTTGTATTTCCGCGCGCTTCCGAAATCACATGATAATCCTCGTCCAGCATCGCGTCAGCCGCCAGCGCAAATGCCCGAAAAGCCTCGTCGCCGGTATTGTTGAGTTCCACCAAATCGATCAGTGACAGCGTCGCGATATCGCGAGGAGCCTTCGT
This sequence comes from Clostridiaceae bacterium, assembly GCA_012523365.1. Lineage (GTDB taxonomy): Bacteria > Bacillota > Clostridia > Saccharofermentanales > Saccharofermentanaceae > JAAYCT01. Next base: position 13,295 of record JAAYIQ010000002.1, on the reverse strand, counting down.
TTTACAGGTTTCCACAAAACTGTCGATGATTTTTTTGCCGATCTGAAGGGTCGACATCGACGGATCTTCCGACAACGCGCGGATCCAATCGGTATAATACCAGCCGATCCCCGGCTCCAATTCCTCGGAAGCAATCATGTAATCCGCATGGTAATTCAGCATATACGCGGTTTCGACTGTTCCCATCAGGCAGGCGTCAAACCCGACAAAATCGAATGCGACACCCGCCTCCTCCAGCGCCGTGTATATCTGGTCCAAGGTCATCGATTTCTGACCGGGAAACTGTTGGTCATAACCGAATCCCGCCAGGGATCCGCCGCCGTGGTCCCAGAAAATCAACGCATAGCGGTTCGCGGGAAACTCCTCCGCGCAATAAGAGACAAAATCGGAAAGTGTATCCGGGTCGGTCATCGCCTTTTTGCCGAGATTCGTCTCGAGAGGAACCAGCCCTTTTGCGGTCACCCGGTATCTCTGGTTTGTATTGCTCTTGACGACGGTATTCTGCCACTTCGTCGTTCCGCCCGTCTCAATAATGATATTGAGATTATCTCCCGGCTCCGCGTAGAGCATCTCATTAATATCCGCGGTCGCCATGCCGTAGTTCGACTCCAGGTCGGTTCCGCACATATAGACCATGATCGTAAAGACATCCTCACCGTCACCGAGAATTTGAGTCCTCTTCGTTCGCGGACCCTTGATCCCGGTCATCGGGCTGATATCGTTATTGACAGGATTACCGGAGGTGTTGGTTTCATCGCCGAGCGTCGGACGACCGGCGTCGGTCCCGTAAGCGGCCGTGGTATCCAATGGCATATTATCGTTTGCGTTGTTCATACACTTGTTGAACAAAAACAGAGCGACACCGATCACGACGATGATGAGAATGATTTTCCCGATCGAAAAACCGCATCCCTTCGAATTCCGGATGTCCGAGCCGAGCAACGAGCCGATCATGCCGCCCGGATTCGCGCCACCGGTACCGGAATTCTGCCCGGGATCAGACCATCCGCTTCCTGTGCCCGGTTCTTTCCTGTCCCGGTAACCCGAAGCGTTTCCGACCGGCTTACCATTCGGCCGCTTGAGCCCGGAACCTCTGCGATACACATCTCCGCCCGAAGAGCCGGACGTTTTTCTTTTTTTTCGGAAACCGCTTCCGCTATCTCTTTTCATTCCATCCCTCTAATTTCACTCTTATTGAGTCATATCCATTTGCTCGATTTGAGTATAACACCATTTTGTTTCTCAGAAACTTATCTCAGGAAACCCCTGCCGCCGGGTCTGTTCACCCGGTTTTCTCTCTTTCGAAAAAGGTGTTTGCGCTATGACTGCTGATCCGACAAGATTCCGTAGATTTCTGTCGCGACTTGTTCTGAATTAACGTTTGCCCCGGAAAAATAATCACCGGTCCCCTGAATATTCGAGAGCAGGATAATGACCGTGCGGGATGAGGGAACGACCAACACATGTGAATTGTAGCCGACGGTCTGTCCGCCGTGTTCATAATAATCAAGACCGATCGACCATCCGAGGCCATAGCCGAAGTCCCCCGGATCGAACATCTGCCTCCGGCTGTCGACTGAGAGTAAATCGCCCGCCAGAACAGCCTGTTCCCACTTATATAAATCGCTCGCATTGGAGCAGATCACTCCGGCGGCGTAACTCAGCGATCGATCCTGAGACGGCAGGTAAACACGTCCGAACGGAATCATCACCGACCCGCAAGAGGTCAAATCGGAAGGATCGGTCGACGTATGTTCCATCCCGACCGGCTCGAAAATATACTTTTCGAGAAAGTCGAAATAACTCATGCCGGAGAGCTTTTCGATGATCATCCCCAAAAAATAATAGTTGGTGTTGCTGTAATGGTAATTCGTACCTGCCTCAAAAAGCAGATCATAGGGAGAAATCAACCGCATGATCTCCTCGTGGGTATACTCCTTTTCTATGATCGCACGAACGCGGCCGACATCCTCGACAGAAGCGGTTTCGAGGTCATCATAGCTCATTCCGAGCGCCCCGCAGGTCACATAATCCGGGATCCCGGACGTCATGTTCAGAAGATTTCGGACGGTAATTCCCTCTCCCTTCGGGTATTCCGGCAAATAGAGGCTCATCGGGTCTTCAAGGGAAAGTTTTCCCTGCTCCGCGAGCATCAAGACGGCCGTTGCGGTAAATTGTTTGGTAATGGATCCCAGCTCGAATATCGTCTCCGTCCGGTTCCAGGTTCCTTCTTTCAGATCCGAAAATCCATATGCCCCCTCGAAAATCACCTCCCCACGGTGAGCAACCAGCACCACACCGTTATATCGGACGGAACACAGGTACTCGCGGATCAAATCGGCGCCGACGCGATTCTCCGAAGAAAGGATCGGTTCCCGGATTACGGACGGAAATACTGTTGTCGGCGGGATCTCCGTCCGCACCGTATCCGTTTGGATCGAATCGGTTTTGCTCGTGTCGGAGGTACCCGGCCGGCGGATCGAATCCGCGGAACAACCGGACAGCAATACAGCCGTGCAGACACCTGCGATAAAAAAGCGAAATCCCTTGCCCCGGATCGGATCGAACAAATACTGCGATTTCAACCTGATTCCTCCGTTAAAAATAGAAGCGGAGCCGTCCGTTTCCGGCCGGCTCCGCGCCCCGGTCATTGATCACCTTCCGGCTGAAGCCGGACGGATTCGAATCAATCGTCAAAGAGAGATTCATATTGCAGGCCGCAATGTCGTTCGGATCAACGGCACGCTTTTGCCGCTGTTTGTACAGTCTCGATCGGTCCGAAGCTTCTGGCTTCATCGATCACATCTTTGGGAACCTTGATCTTCTTAACATCATCAAATTCCGAAAACTCGATCTCGAACACGCAGATCTTCACGTTGACCTCCACCTCCGGTTCGGAGGGTTCCGGCTCTTCATCCTCATCGTCTTCATAGTCATCATAGTCTTCGTAGTCAAAATCCGGGATATCAAACGACATCAAGGCGGTGAGTAAATCCTCCAGGATTGTCTGCGCGGTATCTTTCAGATCCAGCTCAAGGAGCACCGGCAATTTGGTCTTCTTATCGATCATCAGCCTGATGCTGACCTCGTAATCACCTAAATCCATGTCGCCGTCTTCCAGAGCCTCATCGAGTTCATCCGTCAGTTCATCCACATCAATACTTTTCACGAAATCGGTAATATAATCTCCGCTTACCGTTCCCTCGATTACATAAGCATCGATTTTTCCGACCTTCTCGGTCTTCTTTGCCAACTCGAGATCCTTCTCATAATCGACCAGAAGCTCGATCATTTTATGGAATTTAATCGCTTCCAGAGCCTTCTGAGCATCCTCAAAATCATCGTCATCTTCATCGATGACAAACTCGGACCACTCTTCGTCTTCACGTGCGTACGCTGAAATCTCATCCTTATCCTCGATCAGGTAGATCTCGAACTCGGCGGAATCTTTATCATCTGCGGCGCTGTACGAGAATTCTCCGTCCAGATGAATCGCACTGTCCGTAATCGATCCCTTGAGTTTACCCTTCGCAACGATACCCACATCAAGTGCTTCGCCTTGGATATCGATATCCGCGTTTACCTTCGCGTTGATCTCATATGACTCTGTCTTCTCCAGCTTTGCCGCACAATCCTCCAACAGCGATTCCACGGTTGCCTTCTCGAAACATCCCGCGGCGGGAAGAGCCAACGCCAAAACCAAAAGCAATACCAAAATGCGATTCTTCATTCGTACCCCCTCCGTTTATTCGATTCACACTTTCTGTCACTACATCTGATTATACGCGCAAAACCACACTCGCTCAAGTATATGCGCATCGCCGATCGAACGCCGGCGATATTCGTTTCCGGAGAGAACGGGTCACCTCACTTGGGTTCGCCCGCTCATCCTGTGGTATATTATTATTGATCTTCCTCTTGTTTGATACGTAGGCAATATTGGGTTTATACAAGGAGATAATATGTTTGAGTGGTTGGATCAGCTGATCGACGGACTGGGATTGGAGGGCGCCTGGCTGACGCTTCTGCGCTATTCTTTGCGCACCATGCTTGTGGCTTTTCTGTGTTTCGGCCTGTTTTTTATCGCCAAGCGGTTGTTTTCGGCCATTTTATATCGCATCCCCGCGATTCGGAAAAGCAAACTCGTCAATGCCGCGAAAAGGAGCCGCCTGATCCCCCGCATTATTCATCTGATCACGCCTTTGATTATCCGGATGACCGCCGCGGGTTTCGGCAAAGCGGAGCCCTGGATGATCAAGGCGGCCACCGTTTATACGATTATCATAATCATGCTGATCGTGGATTCGCTTTTGGAGATCATCGATGAATTGTACCGCATGAAGGATATCTCCAAACGTCGCCCGATCAAGGGTCTTCTCCAGGTCGTGGAAATTGTCATCTTTGTCGTACTGGGGATCGTGATCATTGCCTCTTGGATCAACGAGGATCCGTTGGTTCTGTTGTCCGGATTCGGAGCATTCGCGGCGGTTTTATCCTTTGTTTTCAAGGATACGCTTCTCGGGTTCATCGCCGGCATCCAGCTGACGACCGACGATTTGGTCCGAATCGGCGATTGGATCGAGGTTCCCGGACATAATATCGACGGAACCGTTTCGGACATCACCTTAATTTCCGTCAAGATCAACAATTTTGACAACACCACCAGCACGGTCCCGGCGTATACGTTGGTCACGAACACATTTAAGAACTGGCGCAAGATGAGCCAAACCGAAGGAAGAAGGATCAAGCGCGCCGTGCACGTCGACGTCAACAGCGTTCGTTTTTGCTCCGAGGAAATGTTGGATGAGTTCTCCAAAATCCGCTTTCTGGATCATTATATCCGGGATAAGCGTGAGGCGGGTCGGACTCCGGTCAAGGGAGATGCGCCGGGCGGCGATACCGCCAACGCACTCCACTTGACGAACATCGGCGTGTTTCGTAAGTATCTGGAGCTTTATATGGAAAATCATCCCGACATCCGAAAAGACATGATGATATTGGTACGCCAACTGACATACCAGAACCGCGGGGTCCCGATCGAGGTGTACGCGTTTTCCGCGAAAACGGACTGGGCGGAATACGAAGGCGTTCAAGCGGATATTTTTGATCATATCTACGCGATCGCGCCCGTATTCGGGATCACGCTTTTTCAGGAGATCGGCAGCGGAGACTTGCGCTCCGTCCGGAAATAAGCCTCCCGCTGTCGGCACCGGATCTTTCTTGCGAAGTCTGCCGGGGTCGCTCCGGAAACGGCTCATGAATCGGTCACGCCGGCATCGAAGTTATTCTCCGATGATCTTGATCAGGACACGTTTGTTCCGCTTTCCGTCGAACTCAAAATAAAATATTTGCTCCCACGTTCCAAAATCAAGATCTCCGTCGGTCACGGCGACGACTGACTCGCGACCCATAATGGTGCGTTTGAGGTGAGCGTCGGCGTTATCCTCATAACCATTGTGTCGATACTGATTATAGGGCTTTTCCGGTGCCAGCCGTTCCAACCAGACTTCGTAATCCCGGTGCAGTCCGCTCTCGTCGTCATTGATGAATACCGAGGCGGTGATGTGCATGGGGTTCACCAGAACAATTCCTTCCCGAATCCCGCTTTCCCGGATTGCCTCACGAACACGGTCTGTGATATTCACGATGCCGCGGCGTTCCGGAATAAAAAAAGTGAGTTCTTTTCGATATGTTTTCATAAGAATATCAACTCCCTTTCGGCTCTTATTGACTGGTTTCATGATATTGCATTTGAGAATCGTTGTCGATTCTGTAAACATATTATTGCCGAAACGTTTTGCAATTTGGGGGTGTTTTTCGCAAAGCCCCGTTATATCGGGCTCTCGCTCATTTCTGTCTATTTTGCACAAATATCAAACGTGTTTTTATCGTTGCTTTGTGAAAAAGACTTGACACAGACCTTTCACATGCTATAATTAAGTCAAGCTCCAGGGAATACTAGAGAACACCAGTACCTTGAAGGAGTGCCGCCACATCAGAAGCAATGATGGTTCGTTAAGGAGATTACATCAAGAGAACGGGTCGGAGTGGAAGATCGTGGAAAGCGAATAGCGATTGACGGGACGCGAAGGCGGACACAAGTCGCAGGCAAGGCAAATTGAATCAAGATCTGAAGGAAGGAACGCGTTGGCGAAAGTCGAAGTCGGGATGTCCGTTGGGTCGGAAGGATGGAAAGGCAAAGACTTTGGTCGGAGCCGAGTAGATTCGGAATCGGAAGGATGGAACGGCGAGGACAATTAGTTCGAACCAAGTAAATCCACCAAGATACGGTTCATGAGCCAGGCTATAGAGATTCGCAGATAATAAAGGGCAACCGGACAGAATTGGAAGTATCAAATAGGTTCGCTGGAGCCCCTTTATGTCCCTTTTCGGGACCGGAGATAGAAGTGCCCGCTTCATTTGAAGCGGGCACTTCGTTTTTATGCGATGTCGGTGCCGAATTATTCATCCCGCCCCTCTCCTGCTTTGCTCTACTTGCGTTTAAGGCAATATGAAACATATGCTCCGACTGCCGCACAGATACTTCCGTCAGCGGTGTTCCAATTCTCCGATATACGGAAGATTGCGCCACTTCTCGCCGATATCCATACCGTAACCGACCATCCACGATTCTTTGACCTCGAAGCCGTAATAAGCGATCGGTACGTTGATCAGCATCCGATCGGGGTCATAGAGCAGTGTGCACACCTTGATATCGATTGGCTTTCTGACATCCAGGCTCTGGATCAGATAAGCAGTGGTAAGTCCGGTTCGTATAATATCCTCGACGACAAGAACATGCTTACCGGTAATGCTCAGGTCGAGATCCTTCGTAATCCGGACGATCCCTGTCTGGCTCGTCGTGTCCGGAATATTTCCGATGGATATCATATCGACTCCGACGGGGATGTCGATCGCGCGCGTCAGATCCGCAAAAAAGTACATGGAACCCTTGAGGACCGCGATCAGAACGAGTTCTTTATCCCGATAGTCCTCCGAAATCTTCTTGCCGAGTTCCGCGACCTTATTTCGCAGGGTTTCTTCCGTAAAAAGAATCTGCCGTATCGCCGGATAATCACTCATGTCCCGTCCTCCCGAGTCCCGTTACCAACCGACTTAAACCGCTCCAGAAGCGATATGAAATCCTTCTTGTACACGATGCGAATATTGATGCCCGGATAAAGTTCCCGGACCCGCTTGAGCTTCCGGTTCTTCTCGGTAACATATTTCTGACTCATCGTCGTCAACTCAAGATATGTGTCGAACTTCGGCAGATAAAAGTCCGGGCTGAACGCGAGCGTGATATTTCCCTCGGCATCCCACTCGACCGGAAAGGTCTTCGGTTCATATTTCCACTCGATCCGGTACATATCGAGAATACGGGCGAACTCCGCTTCGGAGGGGTTTCGGAACAAAGACGCTTCGGATAAATGCTCGATTGTCTCATCCTCCTCGCTCTCGTAACGGATCCGGTTCCGGAACTCATGCTCATCCTTAAGAGCCACAATAGCGGTCACACATTCATCAACGCTGAGATTATCCGTATTCAGCGTGATGTGATAATGCGAGATGTCGGTCAGGTCCGCGCCGAAAACCGTCGATACAAAACGTTTATGCTTCTTGTCGGCCACGGCGAGGATTTGTTCCGCTTCGGCTTCGGTCACATGAAATTGCTTCCGCACCCGGTTGAGCCGTGTTCGCTCCGGCGCGACGATCCGCACATGCAGAGCTTGCGGGTCATCGGCGAAAATCACCTGCGAGCCGAAGCCGACCAATATGGCGGACTGAACACCGGCCAGGTCATAGAGCGATTGTTCCAGAAGATCCCGGTACGTTCCGTACCCCTTGAGCTCGGTCAGATAATACTTCGCGCTCTCATTCAGCATGTGCTTCTGTTGCGCGTCGGTGACATCCGCAAAAAATCGGATGATCAGGTCACTGCGCGTGATCAGTTCCCAATTGAGTTTGCTGGACAACGCTTCGGCAACCTCATCTCCGAGACTGCCCATTTGTCTGGAAACGGTGATGATCAATGATCGAGCTCTCCTTGTGTTCCGACCCCCGATAACGCTCGCCCTGATCAGGTATAAGCCTCTGCGAACAGAGCATTTCGGACTCTGATTTTACTCACCTGAATTATACCATAACGAGGATTTTCGCGATGTGAACAGATCCTGAAGAATTCTTCGCGCGCAAGTATTGACGCGGGCAGAAAACAGTTGTATGGTTAGTTACATAACCAACTAACTAATGAGCAGAGAAATACCAATGTCGAAAGGAGGATCGGATGGAGCTTCGCTTTGAGGAAGAACGGCCGATTTTTTTGCAGTTGGCCGAGCAGTTGGAAGACGGGATCCTGTCCGGCGCTTTTCCCGAAGAATCTCAGATTCCGTCGACGACCGAGATCTCCGTGCGATTTAAGATGAATCCGGCAACGGCACTTAAGGGGATCAATCTCCTCGTCGACGACGGCATTATATATAAGAAAAGGGGATTGGGTATGTTTGTTTCAGAGGGCGCTGTGGAGAAATTGAGCGACAAGAGGAAAGAACAATTCTTTGAGCGCTTCGTTTGCTCAATGATTGAAGAAGCCCGGCGGCTCGGTATCAGCGAATCGGATATGATCGGGATGATCCGAAGGGGGTGCGCGTCATGAAGAAAATCACACTGTCCGGGATCTCCAAGAGTTTCGGCGGTTCAAGAGCCCTGGAAAATGTTGATCTGACCTTTGAGTCCGGAAAAATCTACGGCCTGCTGGGACGGAACGGGGCCGGCAAGACGACCCTGCTCAAGATCCTGTACGGGATCCTTTACCCCTCCTCCGGCCGAGTGCTCAGCGACGATAAGGAGATCCGGATCAACGATAATTTTCTTGGCAACTTATTTTATGTCGGAGAGCCGGATTATTTTCCGGTGGAAACATCGCTTCGCAAACTCTTTTCGGAAACGAAATATTTCCGGCCCGAATTCGATACGGAGTATGCGCTTTCGCTCACTTCCCTTTTCGGGCTGGATTCGTCAAAGTCACTTCGATCGCTTTCAACCGGCCAGCGGACGCTTTTTAAGGATATTCTTGCTCTTTCTTCCGGTGCGTCGTTCATATTTCTGGACGAGCCGATCCTCGGACTGGATGCGAATCGCCGGGATATCCTGTACCGGACCATCCTCGGGAAGTACAACGAATCCCCCTTCACCATCGTGATTTCCACCCATTTGATTGAGGAGATCTCAAGCATTGTCGAACATGTGATCATCTTACATGAGGGACGCGTGGTTCGCGATGAGCCCCTGGATTCTCTTCTGGCTTCGGGATATTCGGTCAGCGGAAAGAAAGACGCGGTACGGAAATATATCTCCGGCAAAAGCGTAATGGGGATCGACGCACTCGGCGGATTCGAGTGCGCTTATATCCTCGGTGCACGCCAAGAAAACGGCCACCAGGACGAACTTGAGTTTGGCCGGTTGAGCCTTCAGAAAATATTCGTCCAAATGACAGGCTCGAAAGGGGGCGATGACAAATGAAGCTGAAACCGACCTTGCGTTTTATTATGGGAGATATCTCAATCAAAATCATCCCACTATACTACCTTGCTTCGATTTGTCTTTATTCCGCTTTGTACTTCACGGGAGACACCAGCGGCTTGGCTGCCCCGGATGTGTTCGGCTCCCTTTTAGCGTCGTCTTTTTTCTTGATTTTTGTTTTGACCGCGATGACAGCCAACCGATCGTTACGATTTCTGGTCCAAGTCGGGATCAGTCGCGATACAATCATCGTCGCAAATCTGCTCCGTGCCGTAATCCTGTCGGCGGCGATATCTATGGCAGACCGGCTTCTGAGCCTTTATATGACTTTTCTGACGGGAGGTTTCTCACAAAAATACATAGATCCGGTAACCGAGTTCGGGGTCTCCGACTCTTGTTTCCCGTACTATCTCTTATTTGAATTCAGTCTCGGGTTCGGATGTATTTTGTTCATGATCCTGTTGGCGCTTTTCTGTTCGATGATTTGGATCCGGCTCAAACTTCTGTACAAGCTTCTGTTCCTGATCCTTTCGCTCTTTATTGTCATTATCTACACCGATACTTATTATGGAATTGATTTCATCGCAGAAAGTGTAGGCTATGACCCCCTGATGACAGCCGTCGTCATCTTTGTCTTCTTTTTTGGATCTGCACTCATTTCATACATTCTTTCGGCACGACGGGTGCCGGTCCGGGACTAGCACTTGAATGCCGACTCGATGAATCCGCAAACTCTAAACGTTTCCTTGTTTATTAACAAATACTTTATAAATTGAATAATGAGAACGAATGATAACATGCTAAAATAATCAGGTTGCCCGTTGCCGGAAAATCAGAGGCGCAAATGAGTCATTACATCGCTTTTCGATCGGCACAGTAGGCGGAAAACGGAGGGTAAAATGAAAAAAGGTCTCAAACGAATCAACCGCGGACTGGTCCTTTTCCTGGTGGTTTTGATCGGCGTTCTGACATACCTGGTGGTTCAGTCGCAAATCGATAAGAAACTCGAGCCCCAACTGCGTGCCACCGCGGAGAAATTTGTAACGGAAAGTGCCAAGCTGCTCGTTCTCCCGGAAGAAGTTCGGAATATGTCCCGAGAGGCTTATTCGGAATATGAAGTAAATTCAGAGTATTGGGATGAATTCAGCAAACCATTGTCGGGTTTTTATTCAAACAATAATCTTATGCGCGAATATTCAGAATTCTGGTTTATAAACGCCGTGGGAGCCCAACAGAACGCGGGCGTCTATATACTCTCATCCACACCCAGAGTCCTTTCCTTCGGTCAGTTCAGCGTTTACAAAGGAACTGCTACATTGAAAATGAAAGTCGCCGATTCCGTTATTCTTTTAACACGGGAAGGCAATGAACGAATCGTCGATCAAACTTTTGACGAAACCATTACTTTCGTTTGGGACGAAGACCGATGGGTCGTCTCCGGCTATCAATCCGGCCGGGTTGATTGGACGCTTCTTGAGGGGGTGACCAGATGGTAAACAATATTGAGATACAACAAAAAGAAAATCAAGTCGCGCTGAGTATCCGCAACGCAACCAAGACCTTTGGCAAAAATGTTGCAGTCAATGACCTTTCTTTTGATCTGCTTTCGGGAGAAGTCTTTGGCTTTCTGGGCCCGAACGGTGCCGGAAAATCTACTATGATCAAAATGATCATGGGGTTTCTGTCGATGGATGAAGGAACAGTCATCATCAACGGGTTCGACCGCGAAAGAGAATATGAGAAAGCTATGGCTTGTCTGGGCGGAATCGTCGAGAATCCTGAAATGTATAAAGACTTAACCGGACGAACCAACCTCGTGATGTACGCCCGTCTTCACGATAATGTCGTACCGGAGCGAATCGACGAAGCCCTCCGACTGGTGGGAATGCAGGACCGCGCAAACGAGAAGGTCCGGAAATACTCGCTCGGAATGAAGCAACGCGTCGGTCTGGCACAGGCGATCCTTCATCGGCCGAGGGTTCTTCTTTTGGATGAGCCGACCAACGGATTGGATCCCGCCGGCATTCGTGAGCTTCGGGACATATTAAAGAAACTTGCGCACGAAGAAGACGTTGCCGTTATGGTATCCAGTCACATTCTCTCGGAAATGCAGATGATGTGCGATCGCGTCGCAATCATCAACAAGGGAAAACTTCTGGATATCAAACTGGTTGAGGAGTTGAAGGCGCTCAGCATGAATGCCGGAACACATCGCATCGGGGTCACGTCTGTCGATAAAGCACTCGCGGCGCTGTTGCCGGAGGATCGGGCGCTCGTATCCGCTCAGACGGAAAATTCGATTGATATCCGCGTCGACAAGAAGAAAGTCGCCTCCGTCGTTCGTCGGATCGTTGAATCCGGCGTCGATATCGATTCGGTTATTTCGATGGAAGGCAGCCTGGAAGATGCCTATATGCAAATCACCGGAGGAGGGATGAAAATTGAATAAGATTATCGCTCTTTACAGAAACGAAATGTCCCGGATATTCAGAAAAACGAGTCATCTGATTCTTATCGGTCTTCTTGTCATGATGTGTATTGCATTGCCGCTTCTTGTGAATGCGGGAAAGAATTTATTTCTCGGAGATATGGGGTACAATCTGGATAGTCTGACCGAAATGAAACAACAAAATGAAAAACAAATTAGTATCATGAAGGCGTCTTTGGAAAACTCGAAAACGGGCGATTATGTCCCCGAAGATCCTTTTGGAGATACCGATTATCAGGAGGCAGAAATCCTTCGTCTCGAAAAGGAGAACCTTCGAATCGACTATTTACTCACAGCCGGCTATGAGAACAACGTTGTTCAACACAATCAAGACTTCATTGTCGACGCTTCGTACGATATGATCGATTATATGGAGTCGGCCGAAGCGATCAAAAATCTGCCCGCATCGGAGCAAACCGCTTGGCATCAAGAGTATCTCGCATTTTGTGAAGATAGTATTACCGTCATCCGTTCCTTTCCGAAAACCAGAGATTTCCGGTCTTATATTGATCTTTTAATCAAAGAATCGGCTTTGTTATCCCAAAATCCAGACTATCAAGCACACAAAGAATTTCTGGACATGGATATTGATAACTTGGAACTCATATATCTTGCCGATCCGACCGGAGGAACCGACGGAACATATTCATATTCGGCAGCGCTGGAAGTAGCTCGGTCGATTTCCGGATTGAAGGTCTTCATCGAGGGCGGATGCGAATATACATACAATGCATTTTCCGGAGAAACGATTGTACCGATTTCACCTGCAAAGCGTACCTTCTATTTGGACAGTATCAAAGTTATGGAACATCAAATCGAAACCAACACCTTCCCATCCGGAGTCGCTACGGTATTGGCCAATTTGAGCAAAAATATGGTTCAATCCGTCGGCAAGTTCTTTGTCGGAGTTCTTGTATTGATGGTTGCGGGAAGTACAATCTCTCAGGAAATTGCGACCGGATCCATTAAGTCTCTGATCATCGCCCCCGTTCGCAGATGGAAAATATTGACGGCAAAGATCCTTTCCGTTCTGTCCGTATTAGCCCTCTCCCTGTTTCTGATGTCTGTCATATCCACTCTATCCTGTTCGGCAGTATTCGGGGCCGGCTCTCTTGTCGATTATGTGTACGCGAACGCTCATTCCGTCGGTTCGATTCCTTACATGATCTACGACGTACTGTCCGCGTTTGTTAAAAGTGTTGACCTGCTGGTTTTGGCTCTGTTCGCGCTTCTGCTTTCTACGACGCTCCGGAACACCGCTTTTGCGGTCGCCGCATCAATCGGT
>JAAYIQ010000113.1 GCA_012523365.1 Clostridiaceae bacterium | reverse complement strand
GTTTACGCGCTGAGCCTTCTTGCCATGAATCGGCTTTTCGGGCTGGAGAATGCGGATCCTGCATCGGTGTGGGCAGCGATCGTTTTCGGGATCATCGGCATTGCCATCCAGATCGTCATTATCCCCCCGATTATTTTCGCGCTTCAAAAAGGAGGACTCACGAATGGATTGTTTAAAAAGGGCCGTCCGCAGGCTCAATAAAACCGACGCGACTTTTGTCGCTGTACGGAACGGACGCATCATGGATTCTCATGACCGCGGAATCGCCCCGATCATGGCACTGGTTTTGGCGGATACAAATGCATTGCGCGGCGCTTGCGTCGCCGATAAGGTGATCGGAAAGGCGGCGGCACTTCTTCTGGTGCGTGCCGGCGTTGAGCGGCTTTTCGCGAATACAATCAGCGAGCATGCAATGTCTCTGCTTTCCGAGTATCATTTGACATTCGAATTTGGCCAATCGGTTCCTTATATCATGAATCGAGCCGGTGACGGTATGTGTCCGATGGAGAGCCTGGTGCTTGAAGTTAACGATCCGGAGGAGGCGTTTCGCGTTCTTCGGGACCGGACCCGCACATGATCCGGCAATCATTAAGGAGCAAAGGAGTAATTCGCCCCGGCATATTCTTCGGAACCGGAGGTGAGCCCGGATTGATCTTGAACATGCGGTTTCTTTCAATCTATAATATCAATAAATTGTCATTTCTTTGATAATAATAAATACCCGGGAAACCTTAAGAGAACCTTATAAATAAGCAGTTACGGGCATTTCTCTTTCTTCCTTGATGTTTCGTTACAGTTTATTCACATTTAATAACATAAAACGTCGTAATGTTTTCAATTCGGCTATCTTTGGCCCGTCTCCCCGTTGCATAATAGAGACATAGAACTCTCAAAAATGCGAATTCTATTCTTCCGGATTTGGAGGCGATGGTATGAAACAACAGTATCTTGTCACCGACGCAATCGGTCAACTCGGAAACGCGATTACGCGTCTTCTTTTGGATCGTGGGCACTCAGTACGGGTTTTGGTTCCGTTGGAGAGTGACATGACCGCGCTTAATGGCTTGCCCGTCGACATTGTTTTCGGGGATGTTTTGGTTAAGGATTCGATGAAACAGTTTTTTGATATCGGGAACATTCGTGAAAGCATCGTAATTCATACTGCCGAGAAGCGATTGGTTACGGAATTTCGCGATCCGATGATCCATCGGATCAACGTACAGGGAACGATGAACGTTACCGATATCTGCGTTAAGAAGCGGGTGGCCAGGATGGTTTACATCGGATCCGCTCACGCAATTCCGGAAAAGGGAAACGGCGAGGAGATCGCCGAAATCGAGCACTTCAACCGGGATTTGGTACAGGGCGATTATGCGAAATCCAAGGCCGAAGCTACTCAGTATATTCTTAACAAGGTTACCCTGAACGGCTTGAACGCCGTCATCGTACATCCGTCGGGAATTATCGGACCCTATGAGTACGGCGAATCCGAAATCGTTCAGATGATTCGTGAGTATTTATCCGGTGATCTGACGACCGTGATTAACGGAGGCTACGATTTTGCCGATGTTCGAGATGTTGCTCATGGAGTGATCTCCGCAGCCGAAAAGGGCAATACCGGAACCTGCTACATTCTCTCCAACCGATATGTCAGCGCGAAGGATTTTCTGGACGGCCTTCAGGATATAACCGGTTATCCGCCGATCAAAAAGGTCGTTCCGCTTTGGGTCGCGCAAAGAACCGCGAAAATCAATCGATTCTGGTATGGGCTGTTGAAAAGAAAAGCGCCGATCGATACATGCGCGGTGTTCACGGTTTATCCGAACGCCAAGTACTCGCACAGCCGTGCGGACAATGACTTGCAGTATAAACCCCGTGATATCAATAAGAGTCTCGCGGATACCCTGGTATGGCTTAAGCGTCAGGATAAAATGCGCGAGCGGGAATTGCAACAAAACACCCCCGCGAGTGATGCGGTATAATCAATGGCTTTGACACAATAAGCGGCCGCCTTCGGGCGGCCGTATTTATTTGGCCGGAACGGAAAAGGACATCGGCGTATAACGGATGCCCTGTTTTTCCAGTTCGGGAGAGAGTGCACGGAACCCGACCTTCTTATAGAAATCGACTGCAAAAGGTGACGAGTTGACCGTGATTTCGCTCAGATCATTCGCGCGAACGAGACGTTGTATCTCCGAAAAAAGAGCACGCGCCACTCCACGCCGATGATAATCAGGATCAACAAACAGAAGAGAAATGTGGGACAGTCCCCGAACCGCGATTACTCCGACGATGCGATCTTTCTCAAAGGCACCGTAGAAAAGCAGAACGCCGGCCTCCTCCATTCTCCGAATGGATTCCAAATCGATGAAATCACGGAAAACATCGATTCCTTCCTGTGTGTATTCGGGTGCCTCAAAATGCGAAAACACTGCCCAAACAAGATCTAAGGCCGGGGGAAGGTCCTTTTCGATAAGTTTACGAATGACCATACCATTAATCCTCATCCTCATGGTGATGAATCATTGAGAGCGCCCACGCCGTCAGTTCGTTCAGTGATGGGTGAATGATCATCGAGTTCATGATCGGCATGACGGTCCCGAGTTGACGGCAAAGATTTCGCATCGGGCCACTTCCGTCACGCAAAAAGCGGGCGCGGTTAAATTCGCCCTCTGCCTCACACATATATCCCGTATTCATCAGATAAACAAACGGTTGGACCAAGATGGCGGCGTGCGGCCCCGCGACATGAGCACCCAAGAGTTTCCCGCCTTCGCCGAGAATGATCTTGACCAGTCCGTCGTCTGCATCACTCTCCGAATATCCCATCGCGGAACCCGCGGCGACGTTCGAGTATCGGTTGCGTCCGACAGACACACGTAAGCCCTTGTCCAACGCCTCTTTCTCGGTCATACCGACGTGCGCAACCTGCGGATGAGTGAATATCGCCCAAGGAACGGAATCGTAATTTGCCTTCTTTTTCTCATCCGATCCGAAAAGATTGCGCATCAGGATCTCTGCTTCGTAGTTCGCCTTGTGGCGGAATTGAAATTTGCCGTTGATATCACCCAGTGCCCAGATGTGCGGTTGATTGGTTTCCAGATAATCGCCCGTGATGATCCAACCTCTCGCGTCCGTCGCGACGCCGGCCGCATCGGTATTGACCAGATCGCTGTTGGGCATGAGCCCCGCCGCGATGAAGATCTCGTCCGTATCGATCCGAATATCGTCTCCGCCGGTGACCGGACGGGCAATTGCGAATTTGCCGCCGTCGTCTGTCCCGGCCCGGATCAATTTGTGCCCGGAAAGAACGTTGATACCGACACGTCTGAACTCCTCCTGTACAAAAACGCGGATCTCCTCCTCCTCGGTCGGTAGGATCATCGGTTGCATTTCAATGACTGTTACCTCGGTTCCGAACGCAGAGAAAATATGCGCGAACTCCGCACCGATCGCGCCGCCTCCGACGACGACCAGCCGCTTCCAAGGTTCGCCCGGAAATTTCTCGCCGAAAAAGCTCTCCGCAGTTACATAGCCCGCTTCCGCGAGTCCCTCGATCGGCGGAACCAGTGTCCTTGCTCCGGGTGCCAGAATAAAGCGATCAGACTCAAACTCGACCGGCTCGGAAAAGTGCTCGCCGGAAATGCTCATAGTTTGCGGAGAGGTAAATACACCGGTTCCCCGGTACACATCCAAGCCCTCGACGCCTTCAAGTCCTTCCGAGATCTGATCCCCGTGTGCGATCTTGCTCCACATTCGGGACGCGATCACCGGCCAATCGATTTCCGGCACGGCAATGCGAACGCCGACCTTTTCGGCGCGCCGGGCTTCTCGAATCAGATCGGCGGGATATACAAGCATCTTGGAGGGTATACAGCCGCGGTTGAGGCAGGTCCCTCCGAAACGGCTCTTTTCGACAAAAGCAACGGACAGTCCGGACATCAGAGCCGGCTCGACCATCATGAGCCCGGCACCACTGCCGACAATGGTCAGATCGTACTTTTTCATGACACGACACCTCCGAATCTCAATGTGAAATCGACGGCAGATATCTATGTTTCTATTATAACCGGAAAATGATGAGAAATTCGTGAACGTAATTTGCAGAAAAGCACGCGATTCTGCCGGAGATATGTGGGGTTACCCGATCTTTTGAATGCCCGATCGTTATCAAGAAGAGGAAATCTCAAATCTCTTCGAAAAACTAATATTATAAAATGTCT
>JAAYIQ010000112.1 GCA_012523365.1 Clostridiaceae bacterium | reverse complement strand
GCGGAGAATCCGTGTGCATGTTGCGGGGAATTAAGCGGGACCGACGTGAACTGCAGGGTATATGAGTATAACGGCAAAGTTTACGAGGTGCCGACGGAGAAAATGCTCGCGGAATCGATCCTGAGCGCGATCTTTTCGAGACAAGACGACGATTGCGCATGCGAAGTCTATGAGCTTCCGCAGAATCTCAAGGACTTTTTCGAAGGAAAACAGAATAAATCGGCTTGTTCATGCGGCGAGAACTGCTGTTGAATAATTAACTAATTTCTACCCGCCCAAAAATCAAGTAGACAAAGGAGAAAAAAGATGGGACTGTTTGGAAAAAAGAAGGAAGAAAAACCCGCCTGCTGCTGCGGAGGAAATTGTGATCCCGAGACGATGAACGACGCAGAAAAAGCAAAGACAGAGGGACCCTCCGTTAAGGTTTTGGGAAGCGGATGCGCAAGGTGCAATCAACTCGAAGCGGCGACGAAGGCCGCTTTGGAACAACTTGGCATGGGTACAGAGATCGAACACGTGACGGATTTTGCCAGGATCGCTGCATACGGCGTCATGTCTACGCCGGCTTTGGTCATCGACGGCAAGGTCGTTTCCTACGGAAAAGTTTTGAAGACCGAGGAAGTCGTGCAGATATTGAAGAAAATACGGTAGTAGACGTAAGGTAACGGAACCAACGATTAGTTTTCAAACGTTATGCTTAGTCGTTCTTCAGGTCCGAATCGATCTATTATCCAGTGTTCGATTCTCATTCCTCGAAAACTCCAGCTTGAATGTGAATTTGCGCATTCGATAGTTGGGATGGT
This sequence comes from Clostridiaceae bacterium, assembly GCA_012523365.1. Taxonomy (GTDB): domain Bacteria; phylum Bacillota; class Clostridia; order Saccharofermentanales; family Saccharofermentanaceae; genus JAAYCT01. The sequence continues at coordinate 19,320 of JAAYIQ010000112.1, read as the reverse complement.
TCGGTTGAGTTTCGGTATACCATATCTTATCTCTAATTTATTGTTAAAGTCGGCATAAGACAGATCAATATTATAATTATCATGAAAATATTCCCGCGTGCGGAACAATTCAATGAAATAGAGCCTGTTTTTTTTGAAGTGAAGTCCTATGCATATTTCCTCATCAGCAGAAAAAACACAAGCGCGAAAAACGATATAACCTTTTGCGACAATCGTGAATTCAATGTTGTAATACTTGAGCTGTGCAAAATTATGGGACATAGATTTACTAATTGATATTTGAGGATTCGCAATCTCAAATGAATTACGTTTGCTTAGAAAAATATTTCCCGTCATTTTGTTACCTATCATTATCCTTTGGTCGTTTAAATCTATGATAGCATAAAAAAAATAACCGCATCTTTTTCAAAGTTGCGGCCATTCCCTGGTGGGGCTGATGGGACTTGAACCCATACAATCTCACGATCGGCAGATTTTGAGTCTGCTGCGTCTGCCAATTCCGCCACAGCCCCGTGACTAGAAAATATTATCACAGCCACTTGAAAAGTGTCAACGAATAGTTTATTATCCTTTCAAGAAAAGACCTTTTAACAAGATCCTGTGAGATCCGGAAGGGTTATATAGAGTAAGGAGTCGATTTGCAATCGGCGAGATTACGTTTATTGTAAGCCTTCCGAGCCCGAAACGGCGGAAGGTTTTGTTTTATCCTGAAACAGCGCCGGTAAGGGCAAGAAGAGAACGGAGCGTGGTTATGTCGGAGTCATTCGAAAAGGCTGTTCTGATGGACGCAAACGCAGTTTCCCGGGCATTGACCCGTATTTCGCATGAGATTGTAGAACGTAACAAGGGCCTCGAGAATCTGGTCATTATCGGGATCCAGAGAAGGGGCGTTCCGATGGCCAGACGTATCGCGGGAATTCTCGAGTCGATTGAATCCGTACGGCCCCCGGTCGGAATCCTGGATATCACATTCTACCGGGACGATCTTTCGATGCTCAGCGCTCACCCGATCGTCAACGGTACCGATATTCCTTTTGACGTCAATGATAAGACGATCGTTTTAGTGGACGATGTACTATATACCGGAAGAACGGTCCGTGCTGCGATCGAAGCGCTTTTCGATATGGGGAGGCCGGCGTCGATCCAACTTGCGATCATGGTCGACCGTGGTCACCGTCAACTTCCGATCCGGGCGGACTATGTCGGAAAGAATGTGCCGACTTCCAACTCGGAGTCGATTCGTGTCGAATTAATTGAGGTGGACGGCGAAGACCGTGTCGTGCTGTGCGACGAGGTGAGAACATGACTTTACGTAGCAAAGACCTTCTGGGCATAAACGAAATGACCGCGGAGGAGATCACCGAGATATTGGACACGGCGGAAATGATGAAGCGCGTGCTGACATCGGGTAATAAGAAGACTTCGCATCTCCAGGGCAAGTCGGTGATTACGCTTTTTTATGAGAACAGCACAAGGACCAGGCTCTCCTTTGAGCTTGCCTCGAAGTATATGGGATCGGCCAGCGCGAACATTTCAACATCTGGAAGCAGTGTCAACAAAGGCGAGTCGCTCCTGGATACTGTAAGGACCATCGATATGATGGCGACGGACATCATCATCATGCGGCACAACCAATCTGGGGCGCCGCATTTTATTGCCCCGTTTCTTAAAGCCTCGGTCGTCAATGCCGGAGACGGGATGAACGAGCATCCGACTCAGGCGCTTTTGGACATGTTTACGATGCGGGAGCGGTTCGGGACCCTTGAGGGATTAAAGGTCGCGATTTGCGGAGACATTTATCACAGCCGGGTCGCGAGAAGCAATACTCTGGGACTGACGAAGCTCGGTGCGAAGGTATTCTTGTACGGACCACCGACGATGCTACCGATCGGGATCAAAGAGATGGGATGTACGGTTGCCAAGTCGCTCGACGAAGCGGTCGAGGGTGCCGACGCGGTCATGGGACTGCGCGTCCAACTGGAAAGGCAATCTAAGTCGCTTTTCCCTTCGGTCGCCGAGTATTCCAAATACTTCTCGATCTTGCCCGATACGCTGGCAAGAGCAAAACCAACGGCCATTATTATGCACCCGGGACCGTGTAACCACGGGGTGGAGCTTCCGACCGTCGTCTACGAGAGTCCGCAATCGCTCATTAACGAGCAGGTCACGAACGGTGTCGCGGTTCGCATGGCGGTGCTCTATCTCCTGATCGCAAGGAGGAATCAGCAATGAATATCCTTATAAAGAATGCCAGACTGATGAACGAAGGCGATCCGGTCGATTTCTACATCCGGGACGGCCGGATCAGCAAACCGTTTGATGAGCCCTGCGACCGTACCTATGATGTCGGCGGAGCCGCTTTGTTCCCCGGCCTTATTGACGCGCACTGTCACCTCAGAGACCCCGGATACGAGTACAAAGAGGATATCGAGAGCGGAACAAAGTCTGCGGCAAAGGGAGGCTATACCTCTGTGTGCCCGATGCCCAATACGAATCCGGTTTGCGATAATGCGGCAGTCGTGAGCAGTATCGTCTCCAAGAGTAAACAAGTCGGTTCAGCTAATGTTTTTCCGATCGGTGCCGCAAGCAAAGGGCTGAACTCCAAGGAGCTTGCCGAGATCGGCCTGATGAAGGATGCGGGGATCGTCGCGGTCTCAAACGACGGACTTCCGGTCGAAACGTCCGATCTGATGCGAAAAGTCATGGAGTACGCCGGCGCCTTTGACTTGATCGTCATGGATCACTGCGAGGATAAATCGATATCGGAGGGAGCGATGAACGAAGGCGCGCTCTCGACACGGATGGGACTGCGCGGGATCCCTACACTTGCGGAGAATATCATGATCGGCCGGGATATTCAGATCGCGGAATACTTAGGCCTGCCGGTCCATGTTTGCCATGTCAGTAACCGCGCGGGAATACAGTTGATCCGAGACGCAAAGGCACGCGGCGTTAAGGTAACAGCCGAGACTTGCCCGCATTACTTTTCGCTCACGGAGGAAGCATGCGAGGGCTTTGACACCAACGCGAAAATGAGCCCACCGCTTCGCGCCGAGGACGACCGTCAAGCCGTCATCGAAGGACTTGCCGACGGTACGATCGACATCATTGTCACTGATCATGCACCGCACCATCAGGATGACAAGCAAATCGAATTTTCACTGGCCTTAAACGGCATTGTCGGCTTCGAAACCGCTTTTTCTCTCGGATACACCCATCTGGTCAGGACCGGAAGGTTATCCCTGAAGCATCTGGTCGAGTGCATGGCCAAAAGACCGTCCGATATCCTGAAACTCGGCAGGGGAACACTCGATATCGGTGCTCCGGCGGACATTACTTGCTTCGATCTTGAGAACGCGTATGTTTTCGATAAGGATAAAATGCTCAGTAAAGCTAGAAACACACCTTTTCACGGACACGAACTTTTCGGGAAATGTGTATTGACCATAACGGGAGGGAGAACGACCTATGAAGAACTTCGCTGATCGTCTTGCCGCAAAAATCAAGGAAATGAATAATCCGACCGTATTGGGACTTGACCCCAAATTGGATTATGTGCCTGTCTCGATGCGCGAAGAATGGGTAAAGAAGGAACCGAACGTTCAAACGGCCTCCGCCATGGCAATTCTTCAATTCAACAAGGCTTTGATCGACGCTTCCTGCGATATCATCCCGGCGGTCAAGACGCAGTTTGCCTATTATGAAATGTACGGTGTCGAGGGGATGAAAGCGCTTAAGAGAACGATCGACTATGCGCACAGCAAGGGAATGCTGGTCATCGCGGACGCGAAAAGAAACGACATCGGCGCGACGGCTCAAGCTTACGCGGCAGGGATCATCGGTGAAACGACGCTCATAGACGGAAGCGACGAGGCGATGACCGGCGCCGACGCGATCACGCTGAACGCTTATCTCGGAATTGACGGGATCGAGCCCTTTTTGAAGGTCGCAAGGGAGGCCGGAAAAGGAATGTTTATCCTGGTCCGTACATCAAACCCTTCGGCGGGTGATTTTCAAGACTTGAAGCTCGAGGACGGGCGAACGGTGTATGAGGCGGTCGCGGATAAGGTTACGGAATGGGGTCTTCCTCTCATCGGCGAGAGCGGACTCAGTTCGGTCGGCGCCGTCGTCGGAGCGACGTGGCCCGAGCAGGCTAAGACGCTTCGTGAGAGAATGCCCCGCTCCTTCATCCTGGTACCCGGATACGGAGCTCAGGGCGGAGACGCCGATTCGGCAGTTTGCGCATTCACGGATCGGGGCGACGGCGCCCTTGTGAACGCATCCAGAAGCCTGATGTGTGCTTATAAGAAAAGGAATGATTTAGAAGAAGAAGACTTTGCTGCGGCGACCCGCGACGAGGCGATTCGCATGCGCGAAGACTTGAATGCCGCAATTGAAAAAAAATTAAACATTTAGTTTTCACTTTTTCCTTTGCCGGTATTCGATTCATCGCAATAACGGAGGATTTCATGCCCAGAAGAAAAGACATAAGCAGAGTTTTGGTCATCGGTTCCGGTCCGATCATCATCGGTCAAGCCGCTGAGTTTGATTACGCAGGCACGCAAGCCTGCCGAACACTCAAACAGGAAGGCTTCTATGTCGTACTGATTAACAGCAATCCCGCAACGATTATGACCGACCCGGGAATGGCGGATCGAGTTTATATTGAACCTCTTCAAATCGACGTTATCAAGAGCATTATCATCAAAGAAAAGATTGACGGGCTTCTCGGGACCTTAGGCGGTCAGACCGGATTGAATTTTTCCATGAAACTTTTCGAGTCTGGCTTCCTTTCCGAGAACGGGGTTCAGATGATGGGAACCTCGGCAAAGAGTATCAAGCGCGGAGAAGACCGCGAGGAATTTCGCGAAGTGATGTTGCGCTTAGGCGAGCCCTGTATTCCTTCCGAAACAGCGGTTACCATAGATGAGTGTTTGAAAATTGCCGATGATATCGGTTACCCGGTTATTGTTCGACCGGCATATACACTGGGAGGGACAGGCGGCGGTATCGCTTCGACTTCAGACGAGTTGATCGAGATCGCTACCCTCGGCCTTGATTCCAGCCCTGTCGGTCAGGTCCTGATCGAAAAGAGCATCTCCGGATGGAAGGAAATCGAATTTGAAGCGGTGCGCGACGCGCAAGGGAACAAGGTCACGATCTGCTCTATGGAAAATCTGGATCCGGTCGGTATCCATACCGGTGACTCGATCGTCGTGGCTCCGGCACAAACCCTTAATGATACGGAATATCAATGCTTACGTTCTTCCGCACTTCGGATCGTTGAAGAGTTGGGTATCGTAGGCGGCTGTAATGTCCAGTTCGCACAACACCCGACTTTAACGGATTATGCCGTTATAGAGGTTAACCCGCGTCTTTCACGTTCATCCGCTCTTGCATCCAAAGCGACGGGATACCCGATAGCCAAAGTTGCAACGCGAATCGCGTGCGGGTATACGCTCGATGAAATACCGAACGAAGTGACCGGCAAAACAAAGGCCTGTTTCGAACCGGCCGTCGATTACGTTGTCGCAAAAATTCCGAAGTTTCCGTTTGACAAATTCGTTAAAGCAAAGAAGACGCTGGGCACCCAAATGAAGGCGACAGGCGAGGTGATGGCCATCGGGAATACCGTCGAAAGCGCTCTGATGAAGGCCGTCCGTTCACTTGAAATGAACGTTCACGGCTTGTTTGTCCCGTGGATTCATAACCTTACAGATGAAGTGCTTTTCGAGCATCTGAAAATTGTTGAAGACATGAGGCTTTTCTATCTGGCGGAATATATCCGACGCGGTCATGGGATCGACAAAATATACGAGCTGACTCGCGTCGATAAATTTTTCCTTCAGAAGATCGCGAACATTGTGATCATCGAGGATCGCTTGCTCTGTTGCTCAAAGGGCGAGACCCTATCCGACGAACTGCTGTCCGAGGCGGTGCGCTTCAGTTTTTGCGACACGTATATCGCCAGCCTCTCCGGAACAGAAATTCGGTTGATCAAAGAACGACGCAAAGCACTGGGACTTATGCACACTTACAAGATGGTCGACACCTGTGCCGGTGAATACAGAGCGGTCACCCCTTACTACTATGCCACCTTTGATACTTTCAACGAAGCGGCGCCGACAGACCGGAAAAAGGTTCTGGTTCTGGGTTCCGGTCCGATTCGTATCGGACAGGGAATAGAGTTTGACTATTGCTCCGTTCACTCGGTCTGGGCACTTCGAGAGATGGGATTTGAGGCCATCATCGTAAATAACAATCCCGAAACCGTTTCCACCGATTACGACACTTCCGATCGACTTTATTTCGAGCCGTTAACCGCGGATGACGTTGAAGCAATCATTGAGAACGAAAAGCCGTATGGATGCATCTGTCAGTTCGGCGGCCAAACCGCGATCAAACTGATCAAATCGGTTTCCGATTCGGGAACTCGAATTCTCGGAACATCCGCAGATATGGTAGATGCCGCGGAGGATCGGGAGCGTTTCGACCAAATACTGGAATCGTGCGAGATAAAGCGCCCTCAGGGCGGAACGGTTTTCACGGTTGAGGAAGCTCTGCAAATGGCCAATCACCTCGCTTATCCGGTGCTCGTACGTCCTTCCTACGTTTTGGGAGGGCAGGGCATGGCAATCGTAAACGACGACGACGAAATGATCGAATATATGAGCATCATCAACCTTGTCGAGCAGGAGCACCCGATTTTAGTCGATAAGTACCTCCGCGGCGTCGAGCTTGAGGTGGACGCGGTTTGTGACGGCGAAAACATACTCATCCCGGGCATTATGGAGCATCTGGAACGAGCGGGTGTTCATTCGGGGGATTCGATTTCGATATTCCCCGCGTATATTCCCGAGAAGATTCGCGAAATCATCATTGATTACACACGGAAACTATCGCTTGCCCTTCGCGTAATCGGTCTCGTTAATATTCAGTTTATTCTCTTCAATGAAGAAGTCTATGTGATCGAGGTCAACCCCAGGTCCTCACGTACGGTCCCTTATATCAGCAAGGTGACCGGAATCCCGATCGTAGACATCGCGACAAGAATCATGCTCGGCGCGAAACTCTCGGATTTTCCTTACGGAACCGGGCTTTTCGCGAGGTATCCGTGGGTATACGCGGTGAAGGCCCCCGTATTTTCTTTCGAAAAGTTGCATGACGTTGACGCCAGTTTAGGACCGGAAATGAAAAGCACCGGAGAAGTGCTCGGACTCTCAACCAAGTATTCCGAGGCGATGTTCAAAGCGATTCTGGCTTCGGGTTTCAAGTTTCCCGCAAAAAACACGGGTGTTTTTCTGACGGTTCGCGACAGTGATAAATCCGATTTAGTCCCGCTTGCGGACAAATTGAATCGTCTCGGGTATAATCTTTACGGGACCGGCGGAACCGCGAACTATTTGAACCGACAGGGCATTCCTACCAGCAGTGTCCGGAAGATCGAGGAGGAATCCCCCAACGCTTTGGATCTGATCAAGAGCGGTCGGATACGCCTTCTTGTGAACACCGAGGGAAATGCATCCGTTATGATCCACAACGGTTTCCGCCTTCGCAGAATATGTATCGAGCATGGCATACCGATCATCACGTCTTTGGATACGCTTGTGGCTGTCCTTGAGTGCCTGGAGACCGACATGAAGGCTTCGGATCTGAACACTTACGAGATCCGGGAATTTGCCGAGATTGTATCCGAAACCCGATCCAACCGAATCCCTCGAAATGAACTGCCGCCCGAGAACCAAATGCTGATGAAGTAGGTATGGAAATGAAGGATGAATACTCGGCAAGATTGATCTCAAACCGGAAACTGAACGAAGAATCATCAATCCTGACTTTTTTCTGTCCGGATATTGCCGTCGCCGCCAAACCCGGCCAATTCGTGAACATTTCATGCTCCAATCTGCTGAAACGTCCGTTCGGCATTTGCTCCGCGGATCCGGAATCAGGCTTGTTTTCGATCGGCGTACGTGAAGTCGGGGAGGGGACCAGGGAAATCCGTGAATTTCTTCCGGATCGGCGCGTTGATGTGCTCGGACCGCTCGGAAATACCTTCCCGATCGACGATGCCGATAGGTTGATTTTTGTCGGCGGAGGAACAGGGGTGTATCCTTTGTTTTTTGCTTTATCACAAGCAGTCAAGCGATCGATCCCCGCAATCAGTGTCTGTGGTTTCCGCTGTGTCGGTGATACGTGTATGATCGATGAATTCCGGAACTGTTCCGACCGATTTCTGGTTTCAACGGATAACGGTGACATGGGCATTCACGGTAACGTTCTGGACGCACTCAGCGGGATTTCGGACAGTGAACTTAATCAATCGACGATCATTACGGTCGGACCGGAAATCATGATGAAAAATGTCGCCGAATGGGCTTTCGACAGAGGCTTGCCCTGTTTTGTTTCTTTGGAGCGCAGAATGGCGTGCGGAATCGGCATGTGTTTGGTCTGCACATGCAAAATCAAGAAAGTCGGATCGGATGATCAGTTCGAGAACAAACGTTGTTGCGCCGACGGACCGGTTTTCGACGCGAGGGAGGTTCTATGGTAAGCATACATACCGACGTCGGATCCGTATCGCTGGCCTCACCCTTGATCATCGCTTCCGGAACATGCAATTTCGGGCGCGAATTGTCCGAATACATATCGTTTGACAGAATAGGCGGAATTTGCTCAAAAGGACTGACGCTGGCACCGAGAGCGGGAAATGAGGGATGTCGCGTCGCGGAAACGCCCTCCGGCATGCTCAACAGTGTCGGACTTCAAAATCCCGGGGTCGATTATTTCATTGCAAATGATTTGGCCTTCATGGCATCACTTAACACACGCGTTATCGTAAACGTAGCCGGCCATTGTGCGGATGACTATATTGAGATGGCTTCACGATTGAATCAGCATACGGACCAAATCGACGCTATCGAACTCAACCTGTCCTGTCCGAACGTGAAGGAAGGTTGCATGATCATCGGTTCTTCGCCATCTCAAATCCGCGAGTTGGTCAGTAATGTTCGCTCCGTTACATCCGTTCCGTTATGGGTAAAACTTACGCCGAATGTCACCTCGATCGCACAGACAGCCCTGGCCGCGCAAGAGGGAGGAGCAGATGCTGTTGTTGCGATCAACACACTCCTCGGAATGGCAATCGATATTCGAACCCGAAGACCCGTTTTAAGGAACAATACCGGTGGTTTATCCGGACCTGCCATTAAACCGGTCGCACTTCGAATGGTAAATGAATGTTATCGTGTATTGGATATTCCCGTGATCGGATGCGGAGGAATTTCCAATGAAACTGATGTTTTAGAATTCATGATCGCAGGAGCATCCGCGGTCGAAATCGGAACATCCGTATTGATCCACCCGACAATCCCACTTCAAATCGCAGGAAATTTGGAAGAATATGCCGAAAAGAACCGTATTGAATTGTCCGACATTGTCGGAACGCTGGAGTTATGGGGGTAACTTGCATGGATAACCGTATTATCGATTCTTTGTTTTCAACCGACGCCGTTCGCGTCAGCGATCCGGATGCTCCTTTCTGGTATGCTTCGGGGCGCTTAGGACCCTTTTACATCAATACGCATTTTCTTTTGAGCAACGAAATTGATGCCATGGAACTCCTGTCTTTGATTGAGACCGCCTCGAGCAGTGATCGACTGTCTTTCCCGAAGTTGATCCTTGATCATATGCTCCATATGTATGAACGATCGGAATCATACCGAACCGTCATTGATATGTTGACCGCAAAAGCTTCTGAATTGGAATTCGATTTAATATCCGGCGGAGAAAGACGCGACTTTTTCTTCTCGATGTTACCGGCCTATTTTCTCAAAAAGCCTCATCTGTCTGTTTTTAAAGATTTCCAGGCAGTCTATTCCTCCGAAGAGTTTCGGACAAGTTCACATTCCTTCGAAGTCGACATCACCGGCAAGAAAGCCCTTCACATTGCCGATCTGGTCACTGAGGCGTCCAGTTACACGCGCGTCTGGATTCCCGTCATTCGCGAGTGCTCTGCCATCATCAGCGATACGCTCGCGGTTGTGGATCGATTACAGGGAGGAGAGGAAAATCTTTTGTCAGAAGGGATTACCCTTCACACCCTGGTTCAGATCCATCCTGAATTCTTCGAAAAAGCGATGAAAATGGGGAAAATTTCGTCTGCTCAGTACGATATGATTCTTGAGTTCATGCAAAGTCCTTCCGACTATATGAACTCATTCCTTCTTTCTCATTCGGGTTTTATTTCCGAGCAGATTGCGCTCGGCGGCAAGGCCAAGGAGCGCGCCGAACTCGCAATATCCAAAGGATATGCGATAAACTCGGAATGCGGCGGATGATCAGTCGGCGGTGAAAAAGATAAGAATAACCGTTGAACGAACCTCTCCGAAACAAGGTATCGATTATACCTTGATTATTTCTCGCCGTAAAACAGCTTCCATTCGTGTTTTGCCGTCGGGACAGGTTCTTTTCATGGCTCCCCGCAATATCCCCCTTACTTATGCCGATGAAATCATCGACCACAGAAGCTCTTGGATTTCCAAACGAAAACTCGATTCGGAAACGAAAATTGCCATCCCTCCGTGTGCTCCCGAAGACAAAAAAATCTTTGCCGCGAGAGTTCGCCAAAAAGCGTCCGAGATTTTGCTCAAGTACAACGGGAAACTGCCGAAACGCGTCTTCATTCGCTTTTCGAGAACATCATGGGGCTCATGCTCGACACTGGGCAACATTTCTCTGAGCGGGTATCTTTGTCATCTGCCGGACGAGCTTTTCGAGTATGTCGTCCTGCACGAATTATGCCATCTTTATCATATGAATCATTCTGCCGAATTCTGGTCTCTGCTCGGTCGTCTTCTGCCTGAGCCCAAATTATTGAGAAAAAAACTCGGCAGATACATTCTACCGCGATAGTCACCATTTTGTGGCATTGAATCGAAATGCGGCATCGTTTATACTGAAAAGGTATTTTTCTTGCCAGTGACATGTTGAAAGGGGATTTTCATAGATGAAAAAGATTCCGCTTTATGAGGTTCGCGAAATCAGTGATTTGAGAGACATGCTCCGGCAGAGTGTAAAGATTTTTAATGACAAGGCCGCCTTCATGATTAAGAAGAACAGGGGAGAACCCTATACAAGCGTTTCTTATCGGACATACGGAGCCGATGTTGACGCATTCGGAACCGCCTTGGTCCACCTTTCCGGAATCGGTTCCCGTGTTGCGATCCTTTCCGAGACGAGGTATGAGTGGTATGTTACGTATTTGGCGACAACCAACGGCACCGGGATCGTCGTTCCGATCGATAAAGAACTTCCGTCCAATGAGATTGCGAGCCTTTTGAATCGATCCCATACGGACATCCTCGTGTATTCCGCTTCCAAGCAACCGGTGATTGACGAAATCAAAAGTGTAATTCCCTCCGTCAAGCATCTGATATGTATGGACAAGAATGAAGAGAACAAGGACAGTCTGTATTTCTGGACTCTTCTCGAGAATGGAAAGAATCTTTTGGAAAAGGGCAATCGTGATTTTGTCGACGCGTCGATCAACGCCGATGAAATGACCATTCTTTTATTCACAAGTGGCACAACGGCAAAATCCAAGGCCGTTATGCTCTCTCAACGTAATGTATGCGCCAATCTTGAGGGCATGTGTAAAATGGTGTATATCGACCCTGCGGATGTATTTCTTTCCGTCTTGCCGATCCATCATACGTATGAGTGCACATGCGGTTTCCTCTGTCCAATATACAGAGGAGCCACTATCGCTCAATGCGAGGGCCTTCGCTACATCACGCAGAACCTGAAAGAAAGCAAGGCAACGGTCATTCTCGCCGTCCCGCTGATGCTTGAAATGTTTCATCGTGCGATCATGAAAAAGGCAACCGCGGATAAGAAGATGGCCCGAAAATTCAAGATTGGTTTGATCTTGACCCAAGGCCTTCGGGCGATCGGCATCGACAAACGACGCAAGATTTTTCATGCCGTACATGACGGCTTCGGCGGAGAGCTCAGAATGCTAATCTCCGGCGGTGCCGGAATTGATCCCAAGATCCTCTCCGACATGCAGAAATTGGGATTTCTTTGCCTGCAGGGATACGGCCTGACCGAGTGCGCTCCGATCCTGGCCTTGAATCGTGACGTTGACTTCAATGATCGTTCTGCCGGTATCCCTTTGCCGGGAGTGGATGTCCGGATCATCAATAAGGACGAGAACGGTATCGGAGAAATCATCGGTAAAGGCCCCAATGTTATGCTCGGGTATTTTGAGAATGATGAAGCGACAAAGGAAGCAATCGACGAAGAAGGGTTTTTCCATTCCGGTGATTTGGGGTACATCGACGAAGACAGTTTTGTAATCATTACAGGACGCAAGAAGAACGTCATCATCTCGAAGAACGGAAAGAATATTTTCCCTGAGGAAATCGAAGGACTTCTGTCCCGATCTCCCTTTATCACGGAATCTCTTGTTACCGGAGAAGACGATAATCATGATGATATCATTGTCACAGCAACGATTTTCCCGAATATGGATGCAGTACGTGAGAAATTCGGAGAGAATCCTGATCCGGACACGATCCAATCGTTGCTGGAAACCGAATGCGTCAAGGTAAACGATCAATTGGTCTCTTATAAGAAGATTCGCAAGGTCGTTTATCGCGACACGGAATTCGATAAGACGACCTCTAAGAAAATCATTCGCAACTACAAGTAACGTCGTCTCTTTCCGAATAACGACGTTGATTTTCAATCGGAAACGGAAGTACAAACCATGTTGAATACTCAAACTATTGAGCGCGTTCTTATGGCCGCTCTGTCTCATGGCGGAGATTTCTCGGAAGTCTATATAGAACACAGTAAATCCTCGGGATTATCGGCCATTAACGGAAAAATCGAAAATGCTTCGACCGGTGTGGATTTGGGAATCGGAATTCGTGTGCTTAAGGGTACGCGCAGTGTTCTGGTGTACTCAAATGATATTCGAGAAGACACACTGATTCGAATCGCCCGTAACGCTTCCCGTTCTCTGCTTGAACTTCCGGAGAACCAAAGCGTTACACTTCAGGGATCTGTGGACCATTATTCTTCAAGGCCCCTCAAATCCGCCTTAACCGTTTCGCAAAAAATCAAAGCGGAGTTGCTTCGCTCAGCCGCAGTGCGCGCTCAATCCTTCAGCGAATTGATCACACAAACAACGTCTTCATATTCCGACCTCGAAAAGGATATCATTATTGCGAATTCGGAAGGAGATTATGTCACTGACAAACGCGCCAGAACTCGCTTTTTCTTTGAAGCCATTGCAACATTCAAAGGAGAAAAGCAGACCGGTTATGTCGCACCCGGCGGTAACGGCGGCTACGAATTTATCGAGTCGCTCCCCATTGACCGGTTGGTCGATAAGGCCGCTCAAATGGCGGTTACTATGGTTAAAGCAGATCCTTGTCCGTCGGGGCATTTTCCGGTTGTTCTCGGAAACGGTTTCGGAGGCGTCATTTTTCATGAGGCATGCGGTCATTCGCTCGAGGCAACTTCTGTCGGAATCGGCGCGTCTGTTTTCACCGGAAAACTGGGAACACGGATCGCCTCCGATCTTGTAAACGCAATCGATGACCCGACGCTTTCGGGCGAGTGGGGAAGTTTTGACATCGACGATGAAGCGGTTAAGCCCCAAAGACATGTTTTAATCCGCAACGGTATTCTTACGGGATTTATGATCGATCGACTGGGAGGAAGAAGAATGAATACCCCAGCGAATGGGGCGGGAAGAAGACAAAACTACAAATACGCGCCGACATCCAGAATGTCCAACACATTTATCGACGCCGGAAACGACACTCCCGACAAAATCATTTCGGACACCCCATTCGGTATATTCGCGAAGAGCATGGGAGCCGGTTCGGTGAATCCGGCTACAGGAGAATTCAATTTCTTTGTAAATGAAGCATATATGATTCGCGAAGGAAGAATCGCCGAGCCGGTAAGGGGCGCAACGCTGATCGGCAAAGGACCCGAAATCCTTATGAATATTGATCGTGTCGGAAATGATCTTAGATTTGATCAGGGAATGTGCGGATCAACCAGCGGCAACGTGCCGGCAAATGTCGGACAACCGACGATCCGAGTATCCGAAATTACCGTCGGAGGCCAGAAGTAAGCTATGAATAAGGACATATTCACACCGGATTCCTTTATCGATCGTCTTCTCACGGAAGCGCCTGATTCCGGATATATCGAATCGGAGATATATTTTAATTCTTCGGAATCGATCGATATGCGTGTTTTCGAGGGAAATATTTCCTCATATGAGGCGTCTGCATCTTCCGGACTCTCCTTTCGCGGGAGGATCGACGAGCAAATGGGGTACGCCTATACGGAAACATACGATGATGAGGCATTGAATTTTCTGCTCTCCAAGGCGAAGGAGAATTGTGCCGTTATTGAGTCAGATCATCCGGAAACGCTGTATCCGGGAGATAATGTTTATGCGGAAACGACGAATTTCTCGCAAGAGCTGGATGACAAAACATTCGATTTCTTTGCTCAAACCGCTCTTTCAATTGAGAAATCTATTCTGAAATATGATTCGAGAATCGTTGCTGTAGACTATATGATCATCATATACTCTTCTGATTTTGAATTGATCCGCAACACTCTCGGCCTTGATTGCCGCGAGACTTCGAATCATCTCTACATATTTGCGGAATCCCGCTGTGTTTCGAACGGTCAGACCAAGACCGGCTATTGTGAGTGGGCGGGCAGAAATGCTGATGCGTTTGACATCAATGAATTTGCCCGCAAAACAGCGCAAGCTTGCCTCGACAAGCTCGGTGCCGCACCCATTCCATCGGGCATCTATCCCGTCGTTTTTGCTCCGCTTGCCGCGACTCAACTTTTGGGTGCTTATTCCGGCGTATTCTCAGCGGAATCGGTTCAGAAAGGATTCTCTTTACTTGCCGGAAAAAAAGGAATGAATGTGGCTTCGGATAAGGTTACGCTCCGCGACGATGCCGTTACGCCGAAATCGATCTTTGCTTTCTCTTTTGACTCGGAAGGTGTGGCCTGTAAGAACAAAGCATTGATTGAAAACGGAACTCTTGTCTCGTACCTGCACAATCGCAAAACCGCCGGTATCGAAGGGGTTTCGTCCTCGGGTAATGGTTTTCGCGCAGGCTATAAGGGATCCATCAACATCGTTCCGATGAACTTTTACTTGTCTCCGGGGCCGGTTTCGACTGAGGAACTTTTCGAAAAGGCGTCCAACGGTCTTTACATTACGGAGCTGATCGGTCTTCACGCCGGGGTAAACGAAGTATCCGGAGACTTTTCTCTTTCTTGCGAGGGATTTCTGATTACTGACGGAAAGAAGGGGAGACCCGTTGATCAAATCACTGTTTCCGGGAATTATTTTAGACTTCTTCAATCCGTCGTTGAACTATCCGATGATCTGATTTTTGACGCATCATCCGAACATGGGCAGATCGGATCTCCGTCTATACTGGTGGAAGGGCTCATGGTGTCCGGGGAATAATTTTTCCTTGTGCAGTTCCGGGCGTCAGCAACTTAAGTTCACGCAGGAAACCGATTCAGATGCAAATCAAAATATCGGGCGATTACAATATTCTGGTTCTTTTCCTGTTCATCATTGCCTTTCTTCGTCTTTGTATGCGAATGAACAGCGCGAGAGCGATTAATGCGATGATGATCAATACCAAAACAATAATTACCTTCTGAATCGTACCGATCCATTTTCCGGAATCCTTGTCATCGTTCGAAGGATTCGCATTAGTCGCTTCTCTTGAGAGAGTCGCCTTGAAGTGTCCCGCGAGCAGAGTCGTACCGTCCGAATATCTTCTGATGATCGGGAAAGTCAATATCTGGACGCTCTGAGTCGGGTCGGCGACTGCACCGGTCAGATCTATAGACGTACTGTACCCTACGACTGAGCGTGTCGCCCGAACCGTAATATATGGCTGCAAATCCAGTACGGTATCGGTAATCGATAAACCGTATTCGGAAACCTTCCCGTTGATTTGCATGATCACTTCCTCGGTTGCGGTTTTGTACTCTGACTCATCGTTTGAAGTCGTGGTATATGTCTCAAAACCGTATTCAAATAAATCAATCAGGTTGCTGTAACGTATCTCGGAAACCGATGCCCCGAAAATCACGCCGATCAGGGTTCTTCCGTCGCTTTCGGCCGCAGCGACGATGGTATGTCCGGATAAATCAGTATATCCTGTCTTTCCGGCAACATATTTATCGTAAGAATACGTTGTTGTGGAGATAAAACGGTTCCCGTTATTCAGCGTTCGTTTATCGGAATATTTGTTCGTCGGATCAATGGCATAGACTCTTGTGGTCGAAGCCTCCTTGAAAAAATCAAACTCCAACGCCTTCTGCATAATGAGTGCCATATCATGAACTGTGGTCGTGTGATCGGGGTCCGAATATCCGAACGGGTTGGTAAAATGTGTATTCAAGCAGCCCAATTCTGCGGCTCGTTTATTCATCAAATCCGAAAAGCCTTCTTTGGAACCACCCATTTGAAATGCCAACGCAGAGCAAGCGTCATTAGCGGATGTCATAAGGGAAGCATAGATCGCGTCACGCACGGTGATTTCTTCGCCCTCCACCAACCCCATGACAACATAACCTTCCGGAATGTAATCATACATGTCCCGGGTAACGGTAATAATATCATCCAAATTCAAGAGCTCAAGCGCAAGTATAATCGACAGGACCTTGGTTGTGCTGGCGGGTGCAAGAGGCGTATCACAATCATCTCCGACAAGAAAGTTCTCGGATAAAGCATCATAAAGAATAAACGCTTTCCCGTCGATCTTCGGCAAGTCTTGGGGATGGGTGTCCAGAAGGACAGTCCCCTGATTCGGATTGTCGGTTGATTGTTCCTCGAAAACCGCCTGATCAGACAATGATTCAAAAGGAATTAACTTAGAATCATCGCTTGTTCGAGCGTAAACCGGAAAAGAAAAAAGAGCGACAAGAATATTCAGACACAAAACGCCGGCACAGAGCGAAGACGATAATTTCTTAGGCGTTATGCGATTTGTACGACGTAGAATGGAAGGGGGTGGGAGAAGATGAAAAAACGACAATAGTTTGACCTCCCGGGTGTTATTTCTTTCTATATTAACCGATATTTGCTCATTTCCAAAATACCCCTCGTTTTGTTATGATATCTGTATTGATTTGATCGGGGTGAAGATGTGACCGCAGTTATTGTAACCAAAGAAGAACTTGAAATGCAAGAACGTTTTTGCGATATGTTGAGAGGGCTGTTCTCCCAAGAAAACAGCTCTTCCTCACGGGCGCTGACCTATCGGATCCGCACATACGGTTGCCAGCTGAACGAGTCGGACAGCGAGAAAATGGCCGGCATTTTCGAGAAGATGGGATTGGCTGAGGATGAATCCGACAAACCCGGAGTTCTGCTTCTGAATACCTGTGCGATCCGCGAGAACGCAGAAGATCGGCTTTTCGGCAACCTCGGGTTCTGGAAAACTTTGAAAACCGATAACCCCGATATGCTGATCGTTTTGTGCGGTTGTATGACAAAACTGAATGAAGATTTAATGCGAATCAAGAGAAGTTTTTCTTACGTTGACATCGTATTCGGGCCTCAGGATATTCACCGTCTGCCGGAATATTTATATCGTCGACTGAGCACGGGAGAGAAGATCATACGCGTTTCCGATGATGATTATATGCCCGATGATTATGATCTGCCGGCATCTCGCAAGCGCAAATTCAGAGCTTTGGTCCCGATCATGTACGGATGCGACAATTTCTGTACTTATTGCGTAGTCCCTTATACACGCGGACGGGAACGGTCACGTGATTTCGGAAAAATCATCGAACAACTTCGCGAACTTTCGACGAGCGGATTTCGGGAAGTCATGCTTCTCGGGCAAAACGTCAACTCATACGGAAGAAACGTCGCCGGATCACCGGATTTTCCGGATTTGCTGGAGCGCATATCCGGGTTGAACCTGTTTTCGAGAGTTCGCTTCATGACATCTCACCCCAAGGATCTGTCGAATCGACTGATTGATATTATCGCCGAGAATCCTTGTATTGAAAGGCATCTGCATCTCCCGTTCCAATCCGGAAGTAATGATATCCTTCGTCGGATGAACCGCGGATATACGCGTGAGCGCTATTTGGAAACTGCTCTTCGCTTCCGCGAATCGGTCCCGGAAGGTACGATTTCGACCGATATCATCGTCGGTTTCCCGGGAGAAACCGAGAATGATTTTACGGACACTCTGAATTTGATGAATGAGGTTCGTTTTGATTCGGCTTTCACGTTTATCTACTCCAGACGCCCCGGGACGGTCGCAGCGGACATGAGTGACGCCGTACCCGAAGAAATCGTTGCGGAGCGTTTTTCAAGGCTTCTGGAGCTTCAAAACAGCCATTGTCTTGAATCCAACCGATCCGTCATCGGAAGTACGCAAGAAGTTTTGATCGAAGGTACCAGCCATACCAATGACACTGTTTTTACGGGCAGGACGTCCTCGAACCGACTTGTGAATTTTACGATCCCCGATGGCACGATGATTGATTCGGAGCCGATCCGATTGGATTCCGATACCGGAAATCGGATCGAGGGGCGATTTGCTTCGATCCGACTGCTGAAAGCCAAGACATTTTCGATCGAAGGCCGATTGGAGAACTTTACAGATGGACGATAAGCCTCTGACATACGAATCCATAAAGGGCAGTACGCTGACACCGATGATGCAGCAGTATCTCGATCAGAAGGAAACGTGTACCGATGCGATCTTGATGTTTCGTCTCGGAGATTTCTATGAGATGTTTTTTGACGACGCTATCCGGGCTTCCGCTTTACTTGAACTGGCTTTGACCGGCAGGGATTGCGGTCTTTCCAAACGAGCGCCGATGTGTGGAATCCCTCACCATGCGGCTCAATCCTATATCGCCAAACTCATATCCCATGGTTGCAAGGTAGCGATTTGCGATCAAATAGAGGATCCTGCGACCGCCAAGGGAATTGTTCGGCGAGCGATTACCAGAATTCTTACCCCGGGAACGCTTCTGGATTCAAACGCTCTGGATGAGAGTCGCAACAATTTTATCGCATCAATATTTCGTCTCGGAATGCAGTATGGAGTGGCCGTCGCAGACATTACCACCGGTATATTTGAGGCAACCCAACTGGTAATCGGAAACACGGACGCACAACTACAAAACTTGTTGTCAAAGTACACGCCATCCGAAATTATCGCCAACCGTTCTTTCGGGAAGTCGTCATTAAAAACAGTCGTTGAGACTCTTTTT
>JAAYIQ010000014.1 GCA_012523365.1 Clostridiaceae bacterium | reverse complement strand
TGGAGGCCCGCCGACAGACCGATATTCTTGATCAGGGCTGACAAACCCGCTCTCGCATAACTCCTTGGCGGACCGGGATAAATTCTCGCGTATCGCTCCCGCAACGTCAAATTTGCCGTACCGGGCGTCTCTTACATGCCGCGCAAAAGGAATCATGCATCGTCGCCCAAACCGCCCGACATCTCTGTTTCTTTCAATCGGTCAACAATTTCGGAAACAATTTGACCGGGCTTTTTCCCCCGTACACGAACCTTGATTTTTGAGTATTTTCGATAAAGCGGCCTGCGCTCATTGAAGATATCCGTAATCGTCTTTCCGGGGGTCGAGACGATACCTCGCGTTTTAAAATTCCACAGCCTTTTGCGGATCAACATCAAATCCGCCTCCAGATAAACGATATCTGCGATCTCCGCGAGATGTTTCATCGCAGCCGGCAGGAGCACTGCACTTCCGCCGGTCGCAATCACCGTCCCATCACCGGAAAGCCCTGAGAGTACCTCTTCCTCAATTCTCTGAAATCGCTCGATGCCCCGGTCGCGAATGATATCGATCAGCGTCGCACCCTCTTTCTCCTGAATGAGGATGTCCGTATCGACAAATCGCATGCCCAGAGTATTGGCCAGCAATATGCCGACTGTACTCTTCCCGATTCCGGGCATTCCGATCAAGGCAATCCCCTTCTGATGCACTATGGATTTATCCTCCCGCTCATTCTTGCCTACAGTATAGCACGCGCGCGAGTCATTATCTGCGGCAGTACATGTTCCATTACAATTCACAAAATAGAAATGATTCAATTGACCTTTTCGCCGCAAAACATGGCATGCTGTTATTGTGCGATCCGCGGAGCAAGCCACGGACACTTCACAAAACGATCGTCAACGATACCTGCTGATGAAACCGGGAGGAATTACTCATGAAAATCGATTCCGCAGTCACGCTGAACAACGGAGTACATATACCGCAATTGGGGTTGGGCGTTTACATGGCAGACGAAGGCGCGGAAACCGAATATGCGGTCCGTGCCGCATTAGATGTCGGTTATCGCCATATAGACACCGCCAAGGCATACAAGAACGAAGCTTCGGTCGGGAAAGCAATTCGCGAGAGCAATATTCCCCGCGAGAAAATTTTCGTGACAACAAAGCTCTGGAATCCGGCGCTGAGAGCCGGAAACGAGGAGGAGGAATTCTATGGAAGTCTCCGAAGCCTCGGGCTTGACTATATCGACTTATACTTGATCCACTGGCCGGTCAGGGAGGGCTATGTCCGCGCATGGTCAGTGATGGAGAAGTTATACGGGAAGGGCTTGATCCGGTCAATCGGACTTAGCAATTTCAATCCGCATCATCTGGATACACTCGAACAAACCGCTACAGTCACACCGGCCGTCAATCAGATTGAATTGCACCCTCTTCTGACTCAGGATGAGGTTTGTGCGTATTTTCGCTCAAAAAACATCGCAATTGAAGCATGGAGCCCGCTCGGTCGCGGTGCCCTGCTCGCAAATCCGACCATCGTGCGAATCGCCGGGGAAATCGGCCGGACGCCGGCACAGGTCCTCCTCCGCTGGCACCTGCAACGCGGGCATATCGTGATTCCCAAATCCGTCCGCAGGGAACGAATCACAGAGAACGCGGCACTTTTCGATTTTGCTTTGAACGATCGGCAAATGAATGAAATCAGCGCCCTGAACCGAAACGAGCGCTTCGGCCCGGATCCGGATAATTTTAATTTCTGACGTTCAATTATTCGAACTCACGAACCGCGTCCGGGACTTCGCCGGTTACCTCGGTCGACACCGGCGTTTGGTCCGTACACAGGTCGAATTCCGTCATATTGTGCCAGAATCGCCGGGGCATGTGCGTCAGCCGGCATTTGGGATTCTCTCTGGCCTCGATGGCGATCGTCTGATAAAAGCACTGCCATAGTGTCCGATACGCCTTCTCCGAATCTTCGATCGGCGGAAGAGCGATTTCCCGCATCGACGTGAGCAGTGTTCCTTCCGGCTTGTGAACCACCGCCATTTGGTGGGTCTTGTCGTAAATCAGGAACGACTCTTCCGGATATCGGTCGGAAAAGTGATCCGATAGGAGCGGCAGGACTGAGTTCTGCGGGGATATGCAGGAAACCATTACTCCGTCATAGATCGTAAAGCGCACGAAGCCCATCAACAGGTGCGCCTCCCGTTGTAAGTTGCGAACGGCTTTGATCAGTGTTCCCACCGTATCGTCCGTGAGCATATCCAATACCTTTCTGCCCACCCGATATCCGATACAAATAAACCGGTACATCAGAATTTCCTTGTCGGCCCTTTGGGTCAGAAACGAGAGCCGAATGAAGTCCTGGGCCTCGGGGCAGATTTTTTCCGCAAGGGATGCGTAGACCTTGTCGGAGTGCGCGATGTCGGTCGCAATCCATTCGGTCTCCTCGAAAAACATCGTCTGCCCTCGCGCGCAACTGATCACACTCGGTACGCGGCGCCTCACAAAGCTCTCGTACACACAGCACAAAAAGCCCTCGATCGTTCCGTCATACACATATACCAAATTCGTTTCGCTGTTCATCTTCTTCTCCGATCGTGGTTTGGGCACTAATGTAAAGTTTCTCGGGTCGGTGTCCGCCCGTGATTGCCGAAATCCCGGGAACGTCCTCAAAGCGAATTTGTCCGCCCCGGATTGCCGGTAACATTTCCAGTTCCCTTTTCGACAAAAGACTTCGCGTGATTACGTCCGGATGGATGACCACTCCCTCATCGCACTTGCCGCGACAAGTTATAAAAAAACGGGCACGCTTCAGTACGATGCCGAGTTTGCGAAGTCCGTCAAAATCCAGGGTTCCTGCGCGTCTGGCTTGGATAATTCTCCTTGCCCCGGTGACACCGATTCCCGGAACCCGCAACAACGTTTCGTAGGAGGCCTTGTTGATTTCCACCGGGAAACGGTCCATGTTCCGCAGGGCCCAACTGCATTTCGGATCGACGATCAGACTGAGGTTCGGATGCTTCGGCGAAACGATTTCCTCCGCCGAAAAGCCGTAAAACCTCATCAGCCAGTCCGCCTGATACAACCGGTGTTCGCGTAAAAGCGGCGGAGCCGTAAGCAGAGAAGGAAGGTTTTTATCCTCGACGACCGGAGTGTAGGCCGAAAAAAAGACCCTCTTCAGGCTGTAGGTACGGTAAAGGCCCTGTGAAAGTCGAAGAATTTTCAGGTCACTGTCCGGACTGGCTCCGACGATCATCTGTGTGCTTTGGCCGGCGGGAGCAAATTTCGGTGCGTGTCGAAAAGCGGAACGTTCCGACGAATTTTCGCGAATGCGCGAACTGATTCGGCTCATGGGATCGATCACTGCCTTGGGACTCTTCTGAGGCGCAAGTCGCAGAAGGCTTGCTTCGGTCGGAAGCTCGATATTCACACTCATTCGGTCTGCCAGAAGCCCCATCCGATCGACCAACGATGGGTCAGCGCCGGGGATGGTCTTAACATGAACATAGCCGTTGAAGTTATATTTTTCGCGCAAAAGACGAATGACCTCGATCATTCTTTCCATGGTATAGTCGGGATTCTTGAGAACTCCGGAGCTCAGAAAGAGCCCTTCGATGTAGTTCCTCCGGTAAAACTGAATCGTCAGATCAGCCAGCTCGTCGGGCGTAAATGAAGTGCGGGGCGTATCCGCGGAAACACGATTGACACAGTACTTGCAATCGTAAACACAGCAGTTGCTCATCAACACCTTGAGAAGGGATATGCACCGGCCGTCCGCGGCAAAACTGTGACATATGCCGCAAGCGGCGGCGCTTCCGATCTTGCCGCTTTGACCGTTTCGATCTACTCCGCTGGAAGTGCAGGCGACATCATATTTTGCGGCATCCGATAAAACGGCCAACTTCTCGAGAATATCCATAAATGCACCCTCCGCAAAGAACGTATGTTCGGGTATGAGGGCATTATAACACCGAACATATGTTCTGTCCAGACAGTAAGCGGTACAGTTGAACCCGGAAGAGAAAATAACCGATAACAAGATCACGGTGAAACCCGCCCGCGTCTGTCAGTCCGTTTCGATTCGGCGTATTCGGATATTCTTCCGTTGCTCAAAAATCGTCTCATGACTCAGGTGTTCAAAATGCTCCGACATCACTACCGTCGCGGCATAGGCGACAGCGTTACTCAAAATTTCCTCGTTGCTCAAGCCGTCCGCCAAACCGATCGCGAGCGCGGCCGTCATTGCGTCCCCGGCTCCGACAGTACTCACTACGGAAACCATCGGGGCAGCCGCGACCCAAATCGAAGAACCTTCAAACAACATCGCCCCGTTCGCACCCATGGAAAGGAGGACTTTTCGTTTCTTCGCCAAGCCCAAATCCTTCACGACGGCGACCGCATTCTCGGGCGTAATCACTGTTTCTCCGATAAGGCTGGAAAGTTCGTTTATGTTGGGTTTGATCGCATCAGGATTCGCGCAAAGCCCTTCACGGAGCAACGCTGCATCCGCGTCCAGGATCGTCTTTGCGCCGAGATCCTGCACATCGCTTATTAATTGCGCGTAAATATGATCCGGAAGACCTTGCGGAACGCTTCCGGAAAAAACCACCACATCGCCTTTACGGATAAGATTCGCAAGAACCTGCTTCAATCGTTTGACATCTTCAACTGAGGCTTCCGGTCCGGCTTCATTGAGTTCGGTACATACCCGGGTTCTTTGGTCAATAATCTTGATATTGGTTCGGGTCTCTCCCTCAGTGTACACAAACGAGCACTCTACGCCTTTATTCATCAAATCCCGTTCCAGAAGCCGCCCCGACTCGCCTGACAAAAAGCCGGCAGCCACACATCGAACACCCACTCGACTGATGATTTCCGCGACATTATTGCCTTTGCCGCCCGTGAAAACACGATCATGAATAATTCGGTTTAACCCGCCCGCAACAAAATCCCGAACCGCAACAAAACGGTCCCGGGCGGGATTCAGCGTAACCGTAATGATCATAAGCGATGACCGCCTTACTCGCCATAGCCCAAATCTTTGACTACTTTGTCCGCGAATTTAATAACATCCTCATTGTCCCCGATCGCATTGATTGTTATGACCTGATTTCCTTCACGAATCATTACTGAGTACAATCCGCTCTGCAGGCCGTCGTCGTCCAGAAACAACATGTGCGCGATCGCTTTGGAGTATTCCTCGGAGTTCTTGTCTTCTACGTTTCCTTCCATCCCCTCACCCTCAAGCAAGAAATCAAATGCATTCCTCTGTTTCGTGAAGTATTGGATCGCTCCCTCTTCAGTCCCCCAGGATCCCAGGCTGAACATAATACGATTGCCGGATATAACGTGTTCTCCGTATGTGACCTTTGCGCCCGTTTCTTTGTCCGCCGGTTCACTTATTACCATATTGGAAACCCCGTTCTTGGACAGAACGGAAACAAACCGATCCGAGTTCATTTTATCGGAACAGCCGGATAAAACGGCGATCAAAAGACCGAGAATTAAACCTATAGAAATTATTCTTTTTGTCATGATCATATCATTCCTCCAATAATTCAAAAACAAAATCAATTGTACCACATTTTCGACCATCCGATCCAAAAAGGATCGACAAATCCAATCAGAAAAAGACCCGCTCACCTTCCGGCAAGCGGGTCTTGTTTATCGATAATTCGGATGTTTATCAGTATCCGAGCGCCTTGACGATCTTATCGATCTCTGCGACATCTCTCTTCTTGGTGCTCTGTGTTCCGGCCATGATCAACATGTCGTTCGAACGGATGATCACCGCATACATATCACCGTCATCTTCATGTTCACCGTTAACGACGATCTTCTTATACTTTCCGGATCCGCTCTCGGAAATCTTCCCGTCGAATTCGTCATCATCCTTGGCGTCCTTGATCTCGTCAAGATAATCTTCGATTTCGTCTTCCGCATCATCGGCATCTTCATAGAGCGTATAAGTGACAAAATAATCTCCGTCCTCATCGCTTGCATAATAATACTTGTCAATGTCCTTGCCGGGACTTCCCTTTGTCACGTCAAAATCGAACTTGTCCTCCAGAACGTCCTTGAATTTCTTATAGTCGATCGGCTTCTTGGCACATGCAACCAGCGTAAAAATCATGGCAAACGCCAAAACCAGAACAAGGATCCTCTTCGTATACTTCAATTACAACACCCCTTCTCTTATGCATTTTAAGTTATTTTCTTATTTGATTATAGCATGAATTTGATAAATGAACAGTCGTTTTCGAAAAACATGATGTCGGAAATCAGTATCCCAACTTCTTTAGAATCTCGTTAACTTGCTTAATATCTCGCCTGTCGTTATCCATCGCAGCCACAACCAGAACGACATTGTCGATTCTGTATATCACTCCGTAAAACCTTCCTTCGGGAATCTCATTGATCGAATCGTCAAAATCACCGTTGACAATCAACTTGTTATAATTTCCGAAACCGGATTCGCTGATCTTCCCTTCGAAGTCCCGGTCCCTCTTCGCGTCCTTGATGTCGTCCAACAAATCCTCGAATTCATCCTTGGCGTCGTCTTTGTCGTCGTATTCGATATAGTACGCGGCAAAATCATAATCTTCGTCATACGCATTGATGCGCTTGTCCACCTTCCTGGACAGACCGTCCTTCACTTCGTAAACTTCGAAGTCAAAATCCTCCAGGACATCCTCGAAGTCGTCATCATCCGGAATTTTTTTGCTGCACGAAGCGGCCAGCACGGATGTCAGAAGAATTGCGATTGCCAGAAAAAAGTGAGCGTTTTCTTCATCGATTACACCTGCCTCTCGAAAAATGCTTCCCGGCACAAACGGCCGTATGCGGTTACATGTTCAAATGTAACACTTTTTTATCTTTGTTCAATCCGGGAACGGCGACGGAGCACAGGCCGCTCCGCTTCCGTAAAGTTCAGCATAAAGACCGCCGAGCCTCATCAGGTCATCGTGTGTTCCCTTCTCCTCGATCGACCCGTTCCGCATGACCAGGATCAGATCCGCGTTTCGGATCGTCGAAAGCCGGTGCGCGATGATAAATCCGGTCCGACCTTCCATCAGGCGATCAAACGCTTCCCGTATTCGCCTCTCGGTCAGAGAGTCCACCGAGCTCGTCGCTTCATCCAGGATCAACATCGGCGGATCCGCCAGCATCACCCGGGTGATCGCCAACAACTGCCGTTGTCCCTCAGACAGATTATCGGCGTTCTCCGTCAACATCGTGTCATATCCGTCCGAGAGCCTCTGAATAAAACCGTCCGAATGCGCAGACACCGCTGCTCGAACCATATCCTCGTCCGTTGCGTCCGGCTTCCCGAAAAGAAGATTCTCGCGAACCGTCCCTTCAAACAGCCAGGTATCCTGTAATACCATTCCAAACATCGCCCGCAGTGCGTCCTTGTTCATATCCGAAATGTCGTGCCCGTCGATTTGAATATTTCCCCCTTCGATCTCATAGAAACGCAGGAGCAAATTGATCAGTGTCGTCTTACCCGCACCGGTCGGCCCGACGATCGCAACTTTGTCGCCCGATCGGGCGGTAAAGGAAAGATCCCGGATCAGTGGCTTCTCTTTAACGTACGAGAAAGAGACATTCTCGAATCGCACCTCCCCCCGAACCCGCTCGATCGCGGACTTCGTCTCAAGCTCCGTGTTGCGTGCGAGAGGGAGATCCAATATCTCGAAAACCCGCTCGGCCGACGCGAATGCGGCCATCACCTGGGATGTGATGTTGGTCAGATCATTCATCGGCCGGGAAAAATTCGTCCAATAGAGGATGAAGGCCGAAATACTTCCGACGGAAAGCCCTCCCGCGAAATAGCCGAGAACTGCGATGACGATATACGCCGTATGATTGAGAAATCGGGTGGTCGGATTGGGGAGCGAAGAGAAGAATTGGGCTCTTTTCGCAACCCGGTTGAGTTCGGTGCTGATCCCGTCAAAACGTTCCTGCGCACGCTCCTCATAAACGAATGCCTTGACCTCCCGTTGTCCGGAAATCATCTCTTCGGATACCAGATTCAAGTCTCCGACCAGCGCTTGCTGCTTCATAAATTGACGTGTGGTCATTCGCGCGATCTGAATCGCGGCGAGGACCGTCAGAACCGCCATCGGTATAATGATCAGGGTCATGCGGAGGCTCATGATCGCCATAAACACCAGCGTTCCCGCGATCGTGACCGTCGCCGAAAACAGCTGGGCCAATCCTTGGGTCAAGCCATCCGCGATGATGTCGACATCATAGATGAAGCGAGCCTGAACGTCACCGTCGGAAGACGTGTCGTAAAAAGAGATCGGCAGGCGATCCGCTTTGATGTAAAGTGCTTTTCGAAGGCCGGCGGCGGTTCGCGCGGAAACCACGCCCGACATATACTGCATCATAAAGAGAAAAACGGCGGCCGCGATATACATCGCCGCCAAAAGGATCACATTCACCGTCACCGTTTCGAAATCGGTCCCGCCCTTGATCATCCGGTCGACGGTTTCTCCGGTAACATACGGCGCCACGACCAGAAACGCACCGCCGATCACCCCGAAAAGGACGACGAGCCACAGATGAAGCGTCTTCTCACCGGCATACGAAAGCACCCGTCGAAGCGTCGTAAAAGACGGCCGAACGCGAGTGCGGGAAAGCTTCGCTCCGTCGGGAGCGAGATTTGCCATTCCCTGCAATACATTTCCTTCACCCGCCACTATTTCGCCTCCTTCCCGAAAAGTTGGGATTCGGCAATCGCCTTGTATTCCGGACTTTTTGCCAATAATTGATCATGAGTTCCGAAGCCGACCTGACGACCTTCGTCAAGAACCAGAATATAGTCGGCTTTCCGGATCGCCGCGATCCGCTGTGAAATCACGACCAGGGTCCTGCCCGTCGCCCGGCTGGATCGGGTAAGCGCGCGGTATAATTTCGATTCGGTCAAATAATCGAGTGCCGATGCCGAATCATCCAACACCAAGAGTTCGGATCGCTTCACGAGAGACCGTGCGATCGCAAGCCGTTGACGCTGGCCGCCGGAAAAATTACGCCCGCCGCGTTCGACCCGGGCCTTTGTTCCTTCGGGGAGCTTTTCGACAAACTCCCGGGCCTGGGCGACCCGCAGAGCCTCCTCGATTTCCCGCTCGTCGGCATCCGGCAAGCCCCATCTCAAGTTTTCTTCGATCGTGCCCGCGAAAAGCCTCGGGGATTGATGGACCACCGATATTCGGCGCCTCAATTCATCTCTCGGTATGCGTGCGATATCTATTCCGTCGATCAATATCCGACCCTCCGTCGGCTCCTCCAAACGAAGCATCAGCGCGACCAGAGAAGATTTTCCGGATCCGGTCGTTCCGGTCACGGCCAACATCCGGTTCTTTTCGACTCGAAAAGCGATCTCACTGAGCGCCGCCCTCGGCGCTTTCTCCTCGCGTTCACCGGGATAGTGAAGCGTAACGTTCCGGAATTCCAACGCGACCGGCTCTTCATCCGGCCGAATCGCATCTTTCGCCGAAACATCGTCCGGTTTCATCACATTTCCGCGCATTTCAATTTGCAATTCATCGGACGCTTCGGTCTCCTCCGTGCCGGAAGATGCAATATCGGAAGGAATCGGCAAACTCAACACCTCAAGCACACGTTCCCGGGAGGCTGCCGCCCGCGTGAAAATCACCGTCAGATTCGCGACAAGAACGAGTGCGACAAGTATTTGCAGAACATAATTGATCAGCGCTACGATCTGACCGGTTGTCAGGTTCCCCGAATCCACCCGGCCGGCGCCGAACCACAGGATACCGCAGATTGCCAGATTCATGATCAGTTGCGTGGAGGGCTGCATGAAGGAAGAAATCCTCGCGGCGCGCAGGGCGCTTCTCTCGTGCTCATCCACAGCGGCGTCAAACCGCTCCCTCCGGCAGTCTCTTCTTCGAAAAGCGCGGATCACGCGCACACCCGATATGCTCTCCCGCAACACTCTGCGAATGCGATCCAATCGCTTCTGCAATTCGGAATATATCGGAAAGACAGAAACAACGATAACGGCCGCAACGGCAAGAAAAGCAACAGACCCGACCAGGATGACAGAGGAAAGAGGTAAATCGACAAACATCGAAGCGACCACCGCTCCGATCACCACGAACGGGATCCGTGAGCCGAGACGGATGATCATTGAAACCGCCAGTTGAAGACGTTCCACGTCCGAGGTCACGCGATTCAGCAAAGAACCCGGACCGACCCTTCTCTGTTCGGATACGCTCAGCCGGTTGATATGTCTGAAAAGCGCCGTTCTCAAGCGATGCCCAAAGCCTTGCGCCGCGACCGCGGCGCAATACTGGCACAGAACGGCGCATATCAATCCGATCACGATCAAAATCAGCATCCGGGCTCCGGTACCGTATATGTACGGAATATCCCGACCGGCAATCCCGATATCGATGATTTGCGCAAGCAGGATCGGAAGCATCAGTTCCAGTATCGCTTCCACGAGCTTCAGAAACAGACCGGCGGATGTCTCGCGCAGGAACGGCCTAAAAAACGGGTTCAGAGAGGCTTTCATGGTCGCTCCTTTCAATCATCTTCAGCATGACGATGATCGGTAAAGGCCGGCGGTTTGTCCGCCGGCCTTCGCCGAACCGTCATTTATCATTTTACCATTATTAGGAGCAGTCTCCAATTTTCCGAAATCGCAGGTACCTGTCTTCCATCGCCTTGTCGGGATCCTTCTCGAACGTTTTCGTGTGCCGCTCGACCGCCCCGAGCAAATACGTCCGAAGTGTCGCCGCCATTCGTTCGGGGCCCGAATGCGCCCCCCCGTCCGGCTCCGCGAGAATAGTGTCGCAAATGCCGAGTTCCTTCAGATCGTATGCCGTAATGTGCGCGGTATCCGCCGCTTCATTCTCACGGGACGGGTCCTTCCAAAGAAGAGACGCGAAACCGCGCGGGGATATGACCGAGTAGATCGAATTCGAAGTCATCGCCAGCTCATCGCAAATCGCGATGCCCAAAGCTCCGCCGCTTCCGCCTTCGCCGATGACGACACTGATGATCGGCGTTGCGATCGGCATGATCTCCATCAGATTTCTCGCGATTGCCTCTCCCTGCCCGCGCTCCTCGGCGGCGACGCCGCAGTAAGCGCCGGGGGTGTCGATAAATGTGATGACCGGCCGTCCGAACTTCTCCGCCTGCCGGATCGCGCGCAGCGCTTTACGATAACCTTCGGGATGCGGCATCCCGAAATTACACTCTTGATTTTCCAGAAGGGTCTTTCCCTTTCGATGTCCGATGATCGTGACCGGTCGTCCGTTCAGGCGTCCGATCCCGGTGAACATCGCGCGGTCGTCCGAGAAATAGCGGTCTCCGTGCATCTCGTGCAGATCGCTGAAAATCATCGGAAGATAATCGTTGAGCGTCGGCCGCTCCCTTTTGCGAATGATTGAGAGACACTCCGAGCCGCTGCTCTTATGTTTCGGCAAGGCAGGCAAGCGGCCGCGCGGCGCGTCGGTATCCGGCCCGGGAATTTTCTTTCCGGAGTGAATGGCCAGAAGCTCCGTTAACTCTCTGCGCATCTCGTCACGCGTAACGATGCGGTCCAGAAAACCGTGCTTCAATATAAATTCGGATCTTTGAAAATCATCCGGGAGCGCCTGTGCGATGGTTCCTTCGATCACCCGTCGTCCGGCGAAGCCGATCAGCGTGTCCGGTTCGGACAGAATGATATCCCCGAGCGAGGCAAAGCTCGCGGTCACGCCGCCGGTCGTCGGATCCGTCATCACACAGATATAGAGAAGCCCCTCACGATGATGGCGTTCGACCGCACCGGCGGTTTTGGCCATCTGCATCAGGGACACGATCCCTTCTTGCATTCTCGCGCCGCCGGAAGCCGTAAACAAGACCACGGGAAGCCGTTCTTCGGTCGCAAGCTCGAAAAGCCGCGCGATTTTCTCACCGACGGCAGAGCCCATCGATCCCATCAGAAAATTCGAGTCCATCGCGCCGATCATCAGCGGGAATCCACCGATCGAAGCGCTTCCGACGATCACCGCTTCGGTCATCCCGGTCTTCTCCTGAAGTTTTCTGAGTCGGTGGTCGTATCTCGGAAAGGAAATCGGATCCTTCCCGTAAAGGGTCTCCCACTTTTCGCGAAAAGAACCCTCGTCGACCGTCATCGCGATACGCTCGCGCGCGTTCACACGGAAGCAATGCCCGCAATGCAGGCATACGCTCCGATTCTCCTCAAAGTCCTCCCGGAGCATCAGGCCCTGACAGGAGGGACAACGAACCCAAAGGTCGTCCGGGATCGGAGTCAGATAACTGAATCGGTCCTTGACACCGGTTTGCCCGACCTCGCCCGGTACACTGCTTCGATCGATCGCTTCCTTCTGTTCGACATATTTGCGGTTTGCCTCAACGCGCTCCCGAATCGCCGAAAATGATTCGTCCATGTTTTGTTCTCCTTGTATGCCCTAAAAATCTTTTCGCGCTTGGGTCTTCTTGTATGGCGCGGAATAATATCCGCGCTTGGGTCTTCTTGTATGGCGCGGAATAATATCCGCGCTTGGCTCTTGTTGTGTGGCGCGGATTAACATCCGCGCTGGGGTCTCCTATTCCCTTTCGGGAAAGAGAACATCTCTTTTTCGCTCCAGATAGGTATTATCGTAATGCCCCCGGATGAAATCCGGTTCACGCAAGATCCTCAAATGAAAGTCTATGTTGGTTTTGACGCCGATGATCACGAATTCGGTCAGCGCGCGGCGCATTCTGGCAATCGCGTCCTCTCTCGTCGGCGCATGCACGATCAGCTTGGCCAACAGAGAATCGTAATACGGAGGGATCGAATAGCCTTGATACGCGGCACTGTCGATCCGGACACCCGGGCCGCCGGGCAGGTGCAGTTTCTGAATGGTTCCGGGACACGGCCGGAAATCATTCTCGGGGTCCTCGGCATTGATGCGACACTCGATCGAGTGTCCGTGAAAAACGATATCTCTTTGAGCGAACCGAAGGATCTCGCCGGCCGCGACACGGATCTGCTCCTGGATCAGGTTGACACCGGTGATCGCTTCGCTGACCGGGTGTTCGACCTGAATCCTCGTATTCATCTCCATAAAGTAGAAATTACGATCCTTATCGACCAGGAATTCGATCGTCCCGACTCCGGTGTATCCTATTTTGCGAGCCAGACATACCGCCGCGCCGCCCATACGGATGCGCAGTTCGTCGGTCACAAAGGGCGACGTGGCCTCCTCTATGATCTTTTGGTTCCGACGCTGTACCGAGCAGTCGCGGTCTCCGAGATGGATGACATGGCCAAACTCGTCACAGAGAAGCTGGATCTCGATATGTCTCGGCTCCAGGACCAGTTTTTCCAGATAGACTTCATCGTTTCCGAAGCAGGCCTTCGCCTCGGTCTTCGCCATTTGAAAGGCACCGGCCAGATCCGCTTCTCCCGCCGCGACACGCATTCCGCGCCCGCCGCCGCCCTGAGACGCTTTGATCAGGACCGGGTATCCGATGCGCTCTGCGTCGCGCTTGGCGGTTCCCAGATCCGGAATCGCCCCGATTGATCCGGGAATGATCGGAATCCCGGCCTGTTCGGCCGTTTTTCGGGCATTGGCCTTATTGCCCATCATATCCATGATCTGCGCGCTCGGCCCGATGAATTTGATCCCGCATTTCTCGCAAAGCCGCGCGAAAACCGGATTTTCGGACAAAAATCCGAAACCGGGATGGATCGCTTCGGCGCCCGTCGTCAGGCATGCGGACAGGATCGCCTGCATATTCAAATAGCTGTCCTTTGACGCTGCGGGTCCGATGCAAACGCACTCGTCCGCGATTTGTGCATGGAGCGCGTCGCGGTCCGCTTCGGAGCATACCGCCACGCTGGCAATTCCCATCTCGCGACAAGCACGGATGATGGTGACGGCGATTTCGCCTCGGTTTGCGATCAATATTTTACGGAACATCTGGTTCTCCTTTTCGAAAAGAGGATCGTGCGTTCATCCGACTGTTATGCCGGGCGGGGAACATTTAAGTCCGCCCGCGAGGGCTCAGTCCTTTTTCGCGTCGCCGATCGCAAACATGATCTCAGCGGATACACAGAGCGCTCCGCCCACGGTCGCTTTTCCTTCGCCGAAGCCGATCGGTCCCCGCTGGCGTGTCATCCGAACCTCCAACTTCATCGTATCGCCGGGGAATACGCTCTTTTTGAAACGCACCTTGTCGATTCCCGCGAAAAAGGCGATCTTGCCTTTGTTTTCGGGCTTCGAAAGAGCGACGATCGCACCGGCCTGGGCCATTGACTCAATGATCAGAACGCCCGGCATCACGGGCATTTCGGGAAAATGTCCCTTGAAATAATACTCATCCGTGCGTACGTTCTTCAGCGCTACGATATGTTCGTCGTCCATTTCCAAAACCTCATCCACGAGGACAAAAGGGTCGCGGTGCGGTATGATCGCTTCAATTTCGCTCCTACCCATAATCGGTTTCTCAGTCATCTTCTCTCTCCTTATTCGCCGGGCTCAATCACAAAAAGTTCCTGTCCGAATTCGACGCGATTGGCCTTTTCAACCAAAATCTCGGTTATCGTTCCGGATATCGGACTGGTGACCTCATTCATCAACTTCATTGCCTCGATGATGCAAAGCACGTCGCCCTTTCCGACGGTCGAACCGACGGAGACATACGGCGGTTGGTCTGGTGCGGGTGTGTCGTAGAACACACCGACGACCGGCGAGGTCACCACATGTCCGGTCCGCACTTTACCTGTCGCGTTTAAACCCTCCGAAATGTTCTCGGTTTCCCGGCAAGGGTTCAACGGAACGGTCTGAACACAACCTTCGGCTACACCAAACACCTTTGTTTTGTCCCTTCGGATCACGATCCGACCGCACCCGTCCCCCATCTGGAAACGCGTGATACCTTCCTTATTCATCAATGTCATCAACTCTTTGATTTGACAAAAGGATAGTCCGGAGTCTCCGATCACGGCATCGTGATCGTTTGTTTTTTTGGATTCGGTCGTCATCTCCTACATTCCTGCCTTTCTGAATAATAGCGTCCCGTTCTGCCCTCCGAATCCCAACGAATTCGACAGCGCGGCATTAATCGTTTTCGCTCTTGCGGTGTGCGGTGTATAATCCAGATCACATTCCGGATCCGGCTCATTCAGGCCGACGGTCGGCGGGATCAATCCTTTCCGGATCGCCATGATCGTCGCTACCGACTCCACTCCGCCGGCCGCTCCGAGTAAGTGCCCGGTCACGGACTTCGTGGAACTGACGGATACCGACGCGGCGGATCCTTCCATCGCAAATTTGATCGCCAATGTCTCGTATTTATCGTTCAGCGGTGTTCCCGTACCATGCGCGTTGATGTAACCGATTTCCTCGGGTCGGACGTTTCCCTCCCGCATCGCGAGCTTCATCGCCATCCCCGCACCCTTCCCTTCCGGATCCGGGCTCGTGATGTGGTACGCATCCGCCGTCGCGCCGTATCCGGCGATTTCCGCCAGGATCTCCGCGCCGCGATTTACTGCATTCTCCATCGTTTCCAGGACCAGTATCCCCGCGCCCTCGGCTATGACAAATCCACCCCTTCGCACGTCAAACGGCAACGACGCAAGGTCCGGATCATCGGTCATGTTAAGCGCCTTCATGTTCGCGAAGCCCGCGAGCGCAATCCGGGTGATCGGTGCCTCTGCGCCTCCCGCCACCGCGGCCTTCAGATATCCGAGTTTGATCTTGTGAAACGCCTCTCCGATCGCGTGAGTTCCGGAAGCGCAGGCGGTCGTTACACAGTAATTCGCGCCCTTGATGCCGTACATCATCGATATTTTCCCGGCGGCGATGTTGCTGATCATCATCGGGATAAAAAGCGGCGAGATCCGATCCGGACCGCCTCTGACCAAGAGTTCCTCAAACTGATCCTGAAGCGTACCGAGTCCGCCGACACCGGAGCCGATGATCGATCCGGTGTCAAACGGATCCATCGACGAAAAATCGATACCGGACATCTCGATCGCCTCTTTGGCCGCCGCGATCGCGAACTGACAATACCGGTCGGTCCGCCGCGCTTCTTTTCGATCCATGAAGTCCATCGGCTCAAAGCCCTTCACCTCGGCCGCCGTGTTGACGCGAACACCCGGATAAAGCGCTTTGTCTATTCTGCCGATTCCGTGCCGGCCTTGAACCAGCGCGTCCCAGAAGTCTTTCGTATTGTTGCCGACCGGCGAAATGACGCCGGTACCGGTGACCACGACGCGGGGTCTGCCCGCATGATCCGTAAGCCTTTGTGTATCGGTGAGGGATGCCGCCATATATTCCTCCTGTGGGTTGAATTTTTACGCTTTCATGTGTTCCCGATCCGTGTCTTACAGCACCAGGCCTCCGGAAACCTCGATCACCTGTCCGGTGATATACGAGGCATCGTCAGAGGCGAGAAATGCGACCGCCGCCGCGATATCCGAGGGTTTCCCGAAGCGCTTGAGCGGAATCCGCTCGATCGCCGACTCCTTCACCTTGTCCGTCAATACATCCGTCATCGGCGTCTCCACAAAGCCGGGAGCAATCGCATTCACAGTGATCCCGCGACTGCCCATCTCCTTCGCGAGGCTCTTCGTGAGGCCGATCAGGCCGGCCTTTGAAGCCGAGTAGTTCGCCTGTCCCGCGTTTCCGTAAATGCCGGAAACCGAAGACATGTTGATAATTCGGCCGCCTTTTTGCTTCACCATCAGCGGAAGACATAACGAGGCAAGCATAAACGCACCGGTCAGATTGGTATCAATAACCGCAGCAAATTGCTCACGATCCATACGCATCGCCAATCCGTCTTTTGTCCGACCTGCGTTATTGACTAAAACATCTACCCTTCCGAAGGTCTCCTTGGCCACATTGATTGCGTGCTTGCAGTCTTCTTCGAGTGAAATGTCCGCGCCCAAAGCGACAGCCTGAATACCGCTGTTCAAACTTTGGCACTCCCTGCATACGGCCTCAAGTTCATCCGTCACGCGCAAATCCAGCAATACCAAGCTGTATCCTTTGCGCGCAAAGGTTCTGGCGATTTCGGCGCCGATCCCGCGCGCCGCTCCGGTCACGATTGCGACCTTTCTTTCTGTTTGTGTCTCCATTAAATTGATCCTCCCCGGCTCATGATTTTCTCGTATTCGGTAAACATTTCTTCGATAATTTCCTTAACAGGCATAATTCGTTTGATCATACCCGAGATCTGTCCTGCCATGAACGATCCGCATTTCAAATCCCCATCGATCACGGCTTTGCGAAGAGACCCGATCGTGAGCGCTTCCAGCTCCTCGAACGAGGCACCCTTCTTCTCCATTTTTTCCATTTCCCTCGTCAATTGATTTTTGATACAGCGAACCGGATGACCGCCGCTTCGACCGGTCACGCGCGAATCGATATCTTTGCTCTTAATGATCAGTGCTTTATAGTTCATATGGATATTGCATTCTTCCGAAGCGAGGAAACGCGTTCCTACCTGAACGCCGCTTGCCCCGAGCATGCCGGCCGCTGCAATTCCCCTGCCGTCCGCGATACCGCCCGCCGCCACGACCGGGATGCTTACCGAGTCGGCGACCTGGGGAACCAGTGTCATCGTCGTCAATTCTCCGATATGACCTCCGGCTTCACTCCCCTCGGCGACGACCGCATCCGCACCGAGGGACTCCATCCGACGAGCCAATCCCGTGGATGCGACGACCGGGATCACTTTGATTCCGGCCTTTTTCCAGCTTGCGATATATTTTCCGGGAGATCCCGCACCGGTCGTCACTACCGGAACCTTTTCCTCAATAACGACCGCGGCCAGATCCGGAGTATGCGGGCTCATGAACATGATATTGACTCCGAAGGGTTTGTCGGTCATCGATCGAACCTTATTGATTTCGGATCGAAGCCTCTCTTTATCCATCGGTCCGGCCGCAATCAGCCCGAGACCACCGGCCTCGGATACCGCCGCCGCGAGATTCGCGTCGGCAACCCAAGCCATTCCGCCCTGGATCAGCGGATATTTTGTTCCGATAATTGATGTCAGTGTTGTCTTCATCTTTGCTTGTTGTCCTTATCAGTAATTCAGTGCGCAAGCGCCGTATGTTAAGCCGCCGCCGAACCCGGTCATAATAAGCGTCTGTCCGCGTTTGATCCGTCCCGACCGAATTTCCTGGTCGAGGCAAATCGGTATCGATGCCGACGAAGTATTACCCGTTTCCGCGATATTGGAAAGCATCTTTTCCGGATCGAGACCGATGCGCTTGGCCGCCGCCTGAAGGATCCGGTCATTCGCCTGATGCGGAACGACATAGTCGATCTTCTCGAGAGCTATACCCGCACGCTCCAGGACCTTTTCGATCGCCATCGGCATCGCCGTTGTCGCGAAACGGTAGACTTCCTGTCCTTTCATCGACAGATAGATGCCGGTTTCGTGTCCGAACAGGTCTTCCCGCTCCGGCTTGTCCGCATCGCGAAAAGGGTGCTCGGCAGGCTCAAATGCCTTGCCGGTCATATACCCTCCGCCGGTACCGTCCGCCCCGATAAACGAGTCATATACGAGGTCGGGGGCAAGAAGGGATCCGTCCGCCTCACGATTTGACAGAACGACGGCGCCCGCGCCGTCTCCGAAAAGCACACACGTCCTGCGGTCTGAAAAATCGACGAGCTTCGAGAGGCTTTCCGCCGCGACAATCAGCGCGGTAAAAGGTTCCGCCGAGGCACAAAGATAATGCATGGCTATGTCGAAGGCTTGAATAAAGCCGGTGCAAGCCGCGTTCAAATCGAAACAAAACGCGTTGACCGCGCCCGTCCGCTCCTGAACGATGCAAGCCGTACTCGGTGTCGTATAGTCCGGTGTGAGCGTTGTAACGACGATCATATTAATGGTTTCAGCGGAAACACCGGCTTCCCCGATGGCGATCGACGCCGCTTTTACCGCCATTTCCCATGTTGCCTCGCCGTCACACAGATGGCGCCTCGAAATGCCCGTACGTGACGTGATCCACTCATCGCTGGTGTCGATGACTTTCGCGTACATTTCATTATCCACCGTAAGTTCCGGTAAACATGAGCCTGTTCCGAGGATTTTGTAAGATGTATTCACGATCGCTTCTCCTTTGGGGTATGATGCGCATCGGATTCGGTGCACCCTATTGAAATTCTTTTGAAAATCAATTATTTTGATAGTCAAAGATTCAGGGACATTCTACTCTCTTTGTATCCCTGCGTCAACTATCGGAGGTGACCGTTGATGAAATCATATTTGTTCCCCGGACAGGGTGCCCAAACCGTGACCATGGCCAAGGAAATCGTCTCGGAATACCCGAAGGCGCTATCAATTTACGAAGAAGCCCGTACGATCACCGGAACGGACTTACTGGATATCGAGGCGGATTCGCTGGATCAAACACGCTTCGCTCAACTCGCGATCGTCGTTCACAGCGTCGCCTCGCTCGAAAAGTACCGGGCCTCGCTCGACCGGCCCGAAAAGGCTGCGGTCGCGGGCTTTTCGCTCGGAGAATACCCCGCACTTTACGCCGCGGGCGTTATCGGTTTTTCGGATCTGCTTCGCCTCGTCGACGAACGGGCCCGGCTGATGCAGGAAGCGGCGGAGCGAAATCCCGGCGCGATGTTCGCGATCATCGGCCTTTCGGATGAAAGGGTCGAAGAGATCATCTCGCATTATGATGAGGTCTATGCGGTCAACTATAACTGTCCCGGGCAACTGGTGATCGCCGGAAAGACCTCCTCTGCGGAAGCCGCCGCCGAAGCACTGCTGGCGGAAGGCGCGCGCCGTGCTCACCGCCTTACGGTAAACGGTGCTTTTCACACAAAGATGATGAAAGAAGCGGCGGACGGACTCGAGGGTTTCGCGCGCAAAATTACTTTTCGGGCACCTCAAATACTGATCTACTCCAACACAACGGCCGCCCCAATCCCGGAGAACACCGATTTCCCGACCTACCTCGCGAAGCACATGGTCTCGCCGGTTCGTTTCACCGAAGAGATCCGAAGACTTCGCGCCGACGGATATGATGAACACTTAGAACTCGGGCCGGGACGAGTCTTGACCGGCTTAGTCAGGAAAATATAGTCACGGTCGGTCGATACTTTTCGCTCCGACCGACCTCCGGACGCCCCGGAAATTGGACAATAACGCTTATTTCTGTTAGTATTTTTACGTTACAGCAAATTGTTACGGCGCAACACCGGCTTCGCCTTCGTTCATGTACGACGGGCAACAGGAGCGTTTTCGGATAATTCGGATCATTTTTCCGCGTGTCATTAGCGATCTTACATGTTACGATCCCTTTTCGGCCAGTTGTTTTTCCGAAGTTGATTATGTGTCACCTTTATGTTGCCCGGGCATTTTATTGTAACGAAAACAACGATCGTTCATGATGCCGAATACGAAAGGATGATGACTATGAACACCGGAATACTGGAAACCCGAACCAAGCTTGAGAACCGCTGGCTTGATGACAGTGCATACGCAAACTGGATAGACTGGAAATGGCAAATCGCCCATCGGATCAAGGATATCGCCACCATCGAAAAAATCCTCGACACCCGCTTCTCTTCCGAAGAAAGAAAGCGGATCCAGGAAACGATCGATATTTTCCCGATGTCGATCACTCCGTACTATTTGTCTCTCGTCGACCCCGAGGATTTCAGAAATGACCCGGTTTTCAAACAGGCATTCCCGGATCAAAGGGAACTACACGTTGCGAAATACGATATGGCCGACCCGCTCGCGGAAGATCGGGACAGCCCGGCACCCGGTATCACGCACCGGTATCCGGATCGGGTGCTTTTCTGCGTCAGCAATGTCTGCTCCATGTACTGCAGGCACTGCACGCGCAAGCGTCGCGTCGGAGACATCGATTCCATACCGGACCGCGAACAACTGGAGCAAGGCTTGGATTACATCCGCCAAACGCCAGTCGTCCGCGATGTCCTCCTGTCCGGCGGTGACCCGTTCCTGCTCTCCGACGAGAAAATTAAATGGCTTCTCGATGAGCTCAACAAAATCGATCATGTCGAAGTGATCCGCATCGGCACGCGCACACCGGTCGTTTTACCGTATCGTATTACCGACGAACTCGTGGAAATTCTTAAATCCAGCGAGAAGCCGGTCTGGATCAATACACATTTCAATCACCCGCAGGAAATGACCTCATCCGCCAAGAGATCTTTAAAAATGTTGGCGATGGCCGGAATCCCTCTCGGGAATCAATCGGTACTGCTTGCCGACGTCAACGACTGCCCCCGGATTATGAAACGTCTGGTTCACAAACTGGTGATGAATCGGGTGCGGCCGTACTATCTTTACCAATGCGATCTTTCCGAAGGTCTGGAGCATTTTCGAACCTCGGTCGGAAAGGGAATCGAGATCATGGAGAGCCTGCGCGGCCATACCAGCGGCTTCTGTGTGCCGACCTACGTGATCGACGCGCCCGGCGGCGGCGGAAAAATTCCGGTCGCGCCCAATTATTTGATTTCATGGTCGACCAACAAAGTCATCCTTCGAAATTACGAGGGCGTGATCACGACCTACCAGGAGCCGGACTGCTATCATCACAACGCCTGCGACCTGCAGTGTGATACGTGTAATCTGCATTTGAAGCTCGACGAGGCCGAGGAGAAGAGCGTAGTCGGTATTTCAAGACTTCTCGCCGATTACGACGATACAATCACGTTGACGCCGGCGGAAGATGATGTCTTCGAGCCGGAGGAACGGGCAAGCGAGCCCGATCATTCGGACGGAAATGACGCATGATAACGAAGCAAGACAACATTGAACAAATCGGCGAGTCTACCGTTCATCACGGGAAGCAGAGCGACCGCATCTATCTGATGCGCTTTGATGCCGCGGATATGCCGGATCTTCCGGTTCGGTTGACCGAACTGGCCGGGCGCAATCAGTACTCCAAAATCATTTGCAAGATCCCGGCGCCCTATGAGCAGGAATTTGCGGTGTACGGCTTTACGAAAGAGGCCGAAATCCCGGGCTACTACAACGGTCGGGAAGACTGTGTTTTCGTCTCACTTTTCACAAAGTCCTCACGGAAATACCCGACTAAAAGTAAAAAAATCAAAGAAATTCTCGACCGCTCTGTATATCGATCGAAGCAAGAAAAGGCACCCCCTGTTTTGCCGGACGACTTTTCCGCCGGGATCATGAGCGAAAAGCACGCGGATGAGATGGCCGCGGTGTATCGCGAAGTCTTTGAAAGCTACCCCTTCCCGATCACGGAAGCGGAGTACATCCGAAGCACGATCCGCGACAATGTCATCTACTTCGGTATCCGTCATCACGATCGACTGGTCGCGCTGTCTTCGATCGAGGCCTCGTACAAAGCGGAAAACGGCGAAATGACCGATTTCGCGACATTGCCGGACTACCGCGGGCGCGGGCTTGCCGGGCATCTTCTCCATGCGATGGATGATCATTTTCGAGAAATCGGCCTGAAGACCGCATACACGATCGCGCGCGCCGTATCTCCCGGCATGAATTTGACATTCGCCGGGCGCGGCTACCGTTTCGGCGGAACACTGATCAATAACACCCAGATCGCCGGCTCGCTCGAGAGCATGAATATCTGGTATAAGGCAATTGGGGAGTGAAATCTTTCCCGCTGAGACGACATAAGCGCGGCACTTCGATGCCGCGCTTTTCGATTGCGCAAATCATGTTCGGTATTTAAGCGTGCGGATCACCCGCGGACCAGCCGATGAAAGATCTTCTTGCCCTTCTTGATGATCGCCTCACCGTCCGTGAAATCCTCTTCCGTGATCGCATAGAACGGATCGGTGACGGCCTGCCCGTTCAGGTAGACGCCGTTCTGAATGATCATGCGCCGCCCCTCGCCTTTACTTGCCATCAATCCGGTCTCCAGGAGCAGATCCAGGATCGGAACGCCCCCGGCAAGCCGCGCGGCAGGAATCCCGGTCGT
The DNA here is from genome assembly GCA_012523365.1 of Clostridiaceae bacterium. Taxonomy (GTDB): domain Bacteria; phylum Bacillota; class Clostridia; order Saccharofermentanales; family Saccharofermentanaceae; genus JAAYCT01. The sequence continues at coordinate 1,043 of JAAYIQ010000014.1, read as the reverse complement.
CGGCATATCCTCGGACACGCCCGCCCCCTCGAAAAGCGCCTCGGCCTGGGTCTTGGCCGCCTTGGCCGCCTCCGCGCCGTGAACGATGCCCGTCACCTCGTACGCCAGCCGTTTCTTCGCCTCGTTGATCTCGGCATCCTTAAGCTTTCCGTATTCCGCGATCTCCTCGAGCGAGATAAACGTCAGGAGCTTCATACACTTGATGACGTCGGCATCGTCGACGTTTCTCCAATACTGATAGAACTCAAACGGCGAAGTCTTGTTCGGATCGAGCCAGACAGCGCCGCGCGCGGTCTTGCCCATCTTATTGCCTTCGCTGTTGGTTAAAAGCGCGAACGTCAGCCCGAATGCCTCGCCCTGCTCTTTTCGACGAATGAGCTCGACACCGCCCAGGATATTCGACCACTGGTCGTCCCCTCCGAGCTGCAACGTGCAGTTGTGCTTCTTATATAGGTACAGGAAATCGTAGCTTTGCATCAGCATGTAATTGAACTCGAGAAACGTCAGCCCCTTCTCCATCCTCTGCTTATAGCAGTCGGCGGTCAGCATCCGGTTCACCGAAAAATGCGGCCCGATATCACGAATAAACTCGACATAATTCAAATCCAGAAGCCAGTCGGCGTTATTGACGATCAAAGCCTTGCCTTCGGTAAAATCGACGACCGTGCCCATCTGTTTCAAGAAGCACGCGACATTGTACGCAATATCTTCTTCACTAAGCATCTGACGCATGTCCGTTCGCCCGCTCGGATCGCCGATCATCGCGGTCCCGCCGCCCATCAGCGCGATCGGCCGATGCCCGGCCTTCTGCATGTGACTCATCACCATCATCTGAACAAAATGTCCGACATGAAGACTGTCGGCCGTCGGGTCGAAGCCGATATAGAAGGTCACACCGGGCTTACCGAGGAGCTCATAGATCTCCTCCTTATGCGTCGCCTGCGAAATGTATCCGCGTGCCTCCAAAATATCGTAAACGTTCTCGGCCATAATCGTCTCCTCCGGGCATTTTTTCGCTCTCGAAAAGCATCCGAGACCGCCGG
>JAAYIQ010000111.1 GCA_012523365.1 Clostridiaceae bacterium | reverse complement strand
TCATCTTCATCATCGTCATCATCGTCGTCATCTTCATCGTCGTCATCATCATCGTCATCTTCATCGTCGTCGTCATCTTCATCGTCATCATCGTCGTCTTCATCATCGTCATCATCGTCGTCGTCATCATCATCATCGTCATCATCGTCATCATCGTCGTCTTCGTCACGTTCCGAACGATCATCATCGTCGTCATCGAAACGATCAAACAAAGAGCACGAGCAAAGGCTGATCATCATCGACAAGGCCAACACAAACACTAATAATTTCTTCCAGAAATCTTTCATACTTCCACTCCTTCTGCCGTCCGGACAATCATCATGCGGTTCCGAACGGGCTACACCCCTTGACTCGATTCGAAATTCATGTGCCGATTTATAGCCACATCTTATGATATCACTGTATGTGCCCGGAAAGCAATTGCTCCGAGCAAACGGCCAACGAAAAAAGATAAATGTCTGCCCGTTACTGAATGCGAATTCTGGTTTGGTATCTGGCCTCGATATCAACCGATTCCAAGTTACACGCGACACCGTTGATAAATTTCGCGGGCTTTTCGAGAAAAATCTCATCTTCATCGAAAAGCGGTAAGATCTCGATTTCCACTTCTTCGGGCATCCCAAACCGAGCAAGGCCGATTTCCCATGGTTCCCCGGTGTTGAATTCATCCCCGACCGGTTCGCCTCCGACAAAAAGTCTCGCGGCATCCCCTTGATATCTGACTCGCAAAAGGTATTCCGATGCCGCTGTATTAATTTCTGCATGAATTTTATATCTCGCATGCGAAGAATCCCTGGACACCTCTCGGGCTGATACGGTCGATTCGGGGTCGACATTGAACCTTTCATAGATACGAAAGGTTCCGCATGCTCCCGCGTCGGCAAAACCTCTCGGTGTATTGTTGAAGCTTGGGTATACAAGCATTGTTGTTGACCCTTCAGCCTCGATGACAAGATCATCGTTTTCCATCCAGAGAGAGCCGTCCGTAATCACAAGATGATCCCGATTGCCGCTCACCTTATATGCGTTAAGAGCTTGCTCGCGGGTAATCGAAAGAATCCGGGCCGAATCTAGCGTCCCTTCGAGATCATATGTCGGATCATTGTCCGAGTAAAACACGTATGTATTCCTGTTCAGGATACATAGCGGTGAAGCGGTAGCTGTCTTAATCCGTGCGTTACCGATTTCCATGTTGAACGGGAAAAAGAAATATTCCCCGTTTGTGATATCGATGGGCGGATAGGAGATCTCACCGCTTTCAAGAGGAATCCTGAGCACCTCTCGCCAATGATCGGATTGAGTCTGCTTTCGTTGATAGTTATTGACAAATATATATCCGCGATTCCCGGTCCGCCTCACTGATGTTCGCAAATCACGGCTGTTTTCGGGCAAGAGCGGATTTTCGACAGGAATATACGTGTCCATCTCACAAAGATCGGATCCGAAGTCCCGAAGGAACATGGAGAGAAGCTTGATTTCACGGTATGTATCGCCCAATTGCCCGTATTCCCGGATCGGAGCACGAAAATCATAGGACATCACGGGCAGATCATTAATATCTCCGGAGGATCTGCTCTCCTGAAGAGTCGTCCGTTTTCCCTTCGGGTTTGTTCCGCCGCTGTACATGTAATAGCCGAGCAAATTCGCACCGCTTCCGATTTTAACCAGCGACATCGCGCCGATATCCCGACCCGTCGCAATCGGTCTTCTGCGGTGCGTCACCTGAAGTCCTCCGCCGAGCTCCGCAGTTAAATACGGAAACTTTGAAGGATCAAACGAGAGGGTCTCGTTGATCCCGTAATCCGATCCGATGCTGTGGTCGTTGCGCTCGTGTGTGAAGATGTAATTTCCGCTCGGCTCAATCGGTGTGATCCTCGGATCCCATGGTGCCTCGCAGTACCCGCCCATCACCGGAAGGAGCCCGGCGGTGATCGCACCGCCCCAACCGGTTGCGGTGAAGTACGGCACGTCAAAACCGATGTCACGAGCGATCCGAGTAAGCGTTCGCATGTGCAAGACGCCGTCGTCGCCTAAAAGTCCGCCGCAGTGGCCATACTCGTTTTCGATCTGAATGCCGATGATCGGGCCGCCGTCCTTATGAAAAAGACCCTTCGCTTCCTCGAAAATCGCTCGATAAAATCGCTCCGCAAGCCGGAAATACTCCGGGTGGTTCGTACGCGGATCAAAACCCTTTTCGAAAAGCCAATCCGGAAAGCCGCCGTGACGAACCTCCGCATGCGACCAGGGACCGATCCGCAAAAAGAAGAGTAGTCCGCTTATCCGACAACATTCGATGAAGCGTCGGAGGTTTCTCCGGCCGGAAAAATCGAATTCACCCTCAATTTCCTCGTGATGAATCCAGATAACATACGAGGAAGCGATATCGACGCCGCCCGCCTTCATTTTACGAAGCCGGGTCATCCATTCGTCCTCGGGAACGCGCGAGTAATGAATCTCGCCCATGACCGGAAACCAAGGCTTCCCGTTTATGGTAAGATGCCGTTCGTTGTATCCGAATTGCTCCATCTTTATTCCTTCACGCCGGCTCCCGCAAGGGATGAAACCAGCACCTTCTGAGTGATTACGAAAAAGACGACAAAAGGAATGGCTACGATAATTGCGCCGGCACAGAAAAGTGTGAATTCATTTTTACGGTCAGTGACAAAACTGAAAAGTCCCAGCGCAAGCGTCTGATTTTCATTGGATCGCAAGATCAATTTCGCAAAGATGAACTCCATCCAGGGGCCGGTGAAGCTGACGATCGCCAAGAAAGTGATGATCGGTTTCGCTTGAGGCAGAATAATGCTGAAAAATGTCCGCGCACTGCTCGCTCCGTCTATTCGGGCCGCCTCGTCATAGGCTCGCGGGATCGAATCCATGTAACTTTTGACGAGCCACGTGTTATACGGTATGTTTCCGGCCAGATAGATCAGGACCATCCCCCAAAGAGAATCCAATCCGCCGATGCGCAAAAGGATGACGTAAATCGCGATCATACCGATGAAGGAAGGAAAAATCTGCAGGATGAGTAGTGCCAGCATCATCGATTTCTTAAAGACAAATCGAAAACGCGAAAACACATACGCGGACAACGAACATACCAGAACCGTCGACAAAGAGGTCCCCGCGGCGATTATCAGGGTATTTTTAAACCAAATGAGATAGTTGGTCTCGGTAAAGAGACGTTCAAAGTGTTTTGCGGTAAAGCCACCGCCGAATGGAATGATGCTCGTCGCCGAAATCGACCGTCCCGGCGAAAAAGCAGCGCTTACAGCATAAATCAACGGGTACAGTACGACAAGGCTGATCAGCGAAAGAAAAATTACGATAAAAACCTTATAGGTACGGGTCCGGAATCTCTGAATCGCGTTGTAGTGGCTCAAAGTTTTTTCCTTAGCAATTGCCGATTCATCCGAAGTTTTGCCGGAATCGTCCGAGGTCGCTGATTCAGGAGAACCGGCTTTTCGCTTGGCTGCTCTCGCTCGTTCTTCGGCCATTCTCGTCGCCCGTTCGACGCGATCCGCCCGTTCTTCGGCAAACTTGATTTTTTCCGATTCCGACATTTTGGTCTCCGGAATCTTATCCGGAGCTTCCGGTTTTTTCTCCGAATTTGCCATCACAATTCTCCTTCCTTATAAGACTTGGTCCGTCTGAAGTTGAAAATCGCAAACGGTGCCAGCACCACAAATATACACACCGCAAGAACAGCGGCATAATGATACTTCTGCAAATTGAGCGTCAAATTGTATATCCAGGTCACGACGATGTCCGTTCCCTTCGCGCTGGTCGTAGTAGAATCCGCGACGACCGGATTACCGCCGGTCAGGAAGAAGATCGCACCGAAGTTATTGATGTTATGTGTAAACGACATGATTATCAACGGCATCGTTTGATAGATGACCGACGGCAACGTAATCGACTTAAATACTTGAAAACGGCTTGCTCCGTCGATTCTCGCCGCTTCAAACGTCTCTTTGGAGATAGCGGTCATCGATCCCATCGTTAAAAGCATAAAGTAAGGGAACCCCGCCCAAAGATTGATCAGTACACAAGTAAATTTCGCAAGCGTAGCGTCGCTGAGCCAAGGGATCGTTGTCGCTTGTGTCATCCACCCCAACTCGATCAACGTGCGGTTAATCGTTCCGAAACTCCCGTTCAGAAGGTTCTGCCAAACCAGCATCGACACGACGGCAGGAACCGCATACGGCAAAATAAAGATCGTCCTGAAAAACGGTGAAATCTTTAGTTTAGTCTCATGCATAATGACTGCCATGAGCATACCGCCCGCATAACATGTTACGGTCGCTGCGGTTGCCCATACGAGAGTCCATGCAGCAACGCGCCCTAATGCACCGGTCCAGGTCTCGTTTCCGCCGAACAAAGTCTTGAAATTATCAAAACCTACCCAATCCACGGTATTATTCGGCGGAATGTGCGCCGGTGAAGAATAATTGGTGAACGCGACACAGGCTGAAAATACGAGAGGTACCACAACAAAAAACAGTATCAAGACCACGAGCGGTGAAAGCGCCGTAACCGGAAAAGCTTTTGTGCTCAATTCGGTCAATATTCGTCGGTTTGAAGGGAGCTGTCCGAGAGCGCAATAATCTTTGTACGTCGACATAGCGCCTCGAACAGATATTGCGTAAAGTGATATAAAGACAAATAGGACAGCCACGATAATGATCCCATCGATCAACATGAACATGGAGTGATCTTTCTCGAAAACCGTCAGGCCGGGCTTCGGATCCCCCAATGTGATCATCCCTACGATCGTGCGGACAATATGCGGCGACATCAATAATACCACGATCTCGATGAGCGCAAAAATTGCTCCTTTAACATACTGTTTCAAAAACGTTAAATGCGCCAGCCCCATGAAGAGCAATGACGCCAGGAATATCTTTTTTCGAGAGGAACCGTCACGATTCATCGTAAACATAACAGGGTATCCCTCCCCTCCCAATTACGAGCGGAACTCCGGCATCGGTTTGATCATCCATCCACTGAGGGATGCATGAACACTTTATCCATGCATCCCACAGCGTGAAAGAGAAAATGAAACTTATTCTGCTACAAAAGAAACGATCGCATTGTCGAGTGCTTTCAGTTCGGTCTCAACATTTGCGCCGTCCCAAATGTTACTGCTGGCGCTTCCCGCAGCATCCCAGAATGCACTCATCTGAGGCACGGAAGGCATCGGGAAAGCGTAATTCAACTGATCGATAAATCCCTTGGCGTACTCGCTCTCGACTTGAACATCAATAGCCGGGAGAGCGCCGGTAATCCCGTTTCTCAGAAGCTGCATTTCTTCGGAAATCAGGAACTCCGCAAACATGTTGGCTTCTTCGGGATGCAAGGTGTATGCGGAAACAAACATACCGCGTGTTCCCGAGAAAGACGCGGCCGGAGTCGACTCGCCGCTCAAAGAGGGCAGTGTCGTAATGCCGTAATTCAGCCCGGCCTCCTTAAAGTTACTGACGTTCCAGGGTCCCGATATATGCATCGCCGCAGTGCCGGCCGCGAATGCACCGTCCGCAGTATCCGTTCCCAGATCGGCTGCGGGAAGGTTGATGACTTCTTTCATTTTTTGGAATTCTTTCATGCCTTCAATCGCGTTGGGCGTTGCAAGGTAGAGAGTCGATCGGCCGGTTCACTGCCGTTCGCCTTCCGGTTCTGCGATTTTTCGCTCAGGAAGTTACACCACGATAGATTTGCGAGGATACTTATGATCAACTCAACCGAATCTCAAGAGAAATCTTATCTGAAAGAAATCCTTCAGAAACTGCAAACCGCTCACACGAACCTGGAGCGGCAAATTGAAAAATATGACGACGAGATCCAGGAGGGAAAGGACTACATCTGGGGAAGCAAAGCCGACTTGGACGGGGCCGAGAAGGCGTTCAACCGAATGGTCATCCACCAGAACGTCGCCTCAGGAGAGCAAACGCTGGCCGAAATGCGACGGGTCGACCGCCTGATCGAGTCACCTTACTTCGGCAGGGTCGATTTTCTGCCGGACGATAAGAAAGATACACAGGATTGCTACATTGGTCTCCACACCTTCTCCGAGAACGTCGGCGACGATATCCTCATTTTTGACTGGCGTGCCCCGATCTCGTCTCTTTTCTATGATTTCGAAAAGGGCCCTGCAGTCTATATCGCACCCGCAGGGGTCATCACCGGCAATATTTCGCTCAAACGCCAATATAAGATCCGCCGGGGCGTGATGGAATACATGCTCGAGAGCGATATTAACATCGACGACGACGTTCTGCAAAAGGAGCTCAGTCAAACAACCAATGAGAAAATGAAGAACATCGTGGTGACGATCCAGCGCGAGCAAAACGCGATCATCCGAAACTCGACCGCCGATACACTGATCGTTCAGGGCGTCGCCGGCTCCGGAAAAACCTCCATCGCCCTGCACCGCGTCGCTTTTCTTCTTTATCGAAACTCCGAAACGCTTCACTCCGATAATATGATGATCATCTCCCCCAATAAGGTTTTTGCCGACTATATTTCCAATGTCCTACCAGAGCTCGGCGAGGACAACATCCAGGAAATCGATATGACGGAGATCGCCCATGATCTGCTCGAGGATGATATCCGTTTCGAGTCATTCAACGGGCAGGTTGATTTCCTGCTCCACGACGCCGACGAAAAGAACTTGGAGCGTATCCGCTACAAGGCGTCAACCGAATTTGTCGAAGAGCTTCACGTGTATCTTCACAACATGATCCAGAACGGTTTTCTTGCCGTCGACCTCGATATTGACAAGGTCCGCATCCCTGCCGGAGATATCCTGGAAATCTTCAATAAGCTTCGCCACCTGCGCCTCAAAGAGCGGCTCGAGATGACCGCCAATCATCTGATTATTCGATTCAATACCAAAAATGACACCCGTCTGGATTCAGCCCTCTCCCGGAAAATCAAAGGCGAAGTGATCCGGATGTTCCCGTATAAGGACGCGTTCGCTCTGTATGAGAGCTTTTATATTCGATCCGGGAAAGAAAAGCTTTTCAAGCACAAGAAAGGCAAACCGCTCTCCTACGAAGACGTCTTCCCGCTGATCTACACCCAGTTACATTTTGAAAAAAGCACGGCTTACAATCGAATTGAGCACCTCTTGATCGACGAGATGCAAGACTACACTCCGATCCAATATGCGGTGATCCGCAAGCTCTTCCCATGTAAGAAAACGATACTCGGGGACAGTAACCAATCGGTAAACCCCTATACTTCGACAACACCGGAACGTATCTCATCCTTTTTCCCCGGCTCGGAATCAGTCAAGCTTCTTCGCAGTTATCGTTCGACCATCGAAATTACCGATCTGGCCCAGCGAATTTCCAGAAACGAGGAGCTGATCCCCGTCGAAAGGCACGGAAACGAGCCCGAAATCCACATTCTGGACTCGGAAAAGACAGAGCAGATCCGGATTTATAATTTGATTCAAGAACACCGTCAAACCGATTACCAATCGCTGGGAATCATTTGCAAAACCGCAAGGAAGGCCGAGAAACTCCACTCCGCGCTTCGTGATCAAGTCGACGATCTCAACTATTTGGATTTTAACAGCAAGGAATATCGCGACGGTATCATCATCACATCCGCTCACATGGCCAAGGGACTCGAGTTTGACCAGGTCATCGTCCCGCACGCAAGCCGCCACACCTATCATACGCCGCTTGATCGGAGCCTTCTTTACATCGCGTGTACCCGTGCGATGCACAGGCTTGATCTGACTTGCCACGGAGAGGTTACTGAGTTTCTGAGCGAGTGATGGCGCGACACGGGTCAATTCAGGATCAGTCGTGACCGGATTCTCATTTCCTTAATGGCACTTTTGTTAATGTAAACAGGCAAATAACGTCATGATCCCGCGCTTGCCGCAGAAGCGGCTGCTGCAGTAGTCGCGGCCGCAGAAGCGGTCGCCATCATGATCAGTATAGCGATATATTGATTGATGATCATCGCTGTGACTCCAGTCGATACCGACGCGACCGCTACGCCTCCGTCATCACGGGTAGCAAGATCAGTCGCGACCAGGGAAGCTGCAATTAAAACGAGCTCATACTTATTGATCGACCAAGCACTGAAGCCTTTGAGCTTACGCATATATCGGAAGGCATCGACCACCTCATCGGCCAGCGTGTCCGTGTCGGCACCAAGCAAAGCCAGAAGGCCGATCAACTGATAATTATAATCCCGGTCGAGCCGCAGTTTCCTTTTGCGAAAAGCTTCACGGAGAGCAAGCGCGCGCTCCGTCCCCCCTTCGTCGGCCCGACCCATCAAAAGAGCCTGAGCGATACCCTGCACCCCTCTGCCCGAATAAATCTTTGCCTTTAGTGCTCTGTGTATCGTTTCAAGGCTCAGAAGCCCCGACTGCGGATCAATCCTCGAAACGGCCAAAAGAGCCGCCGCGATATAATCGCGCTCGGACGTAACAAAGAAATGCTGAGAACGCATACCCCGATAATAATCGCGCGCTCTTCCGACCGTTGCGGAAAAATCTGACTCATCGGTCTCGATCGCGATCTGACAGGCCGCGACAACCAGGTAAGATGATCGGCGAAACCGCTCGGCTTTCATCATTTTATAGACAGCAAGCGTTTTTTCGATCGCTCTTTGCCGGTCATTCTGAAGCGAGATCATCGTCGCGACAGCCAAGAGCATATCCCCTCGAAAATACGATAAAAAAGATGTGCTTCCCTTGATCATGCGCATGGTTTCCAAGATCGCCACATAGGAGAGCGTTTGACCCTTAAGGGTGTAAATGATCGCCGCAAGCCGCTTGAGCAGAGTCGATCTCCAGAAAAAGTGCTTCTTGATGATCTGATAGTTATCGAAAAACAGATGGACTCTCCTTTGTGTGCCGTCCCGCATAGTCTTCCTCCCCTAAAACAAGGATTAATCCGCTCAACTCACGTATCTTTTACATGATAC
>JAAYIQ010000110.1 GCA_012523365.1 Clostridiaceae bacterium | reverse complement strand
GACCGTATTCTCACGCTTCATCACCTTGCGCGCGAGATACTCGAAAAGCACGCACGAGCAAACGGAGGTCAGAACGACGAGCACGGCGCGCAGTCCGAAAATGAATCCGGAGGCGACCGTGACCGGAAGAAGAGCGATGATCACATCTCTCATAATCGACTGAGTCGTCGCCTTCGAGCGGATGTGCGGTGAACTGGATACTTGTAAGTTCATTTTTTAAATGAAGAAAAGCCCGGCATACTATTCGGCAGAGGGCTGATCTTGCTTCTCCTTTCCCGATGATACCTTCTCGGACGCGGCCAGAAGCCTTTGTTCGTTGGCATAACGCTCCTTCTCGGAGTGAATGAGCTTCTTGCCGTCCGTGATACTCTGGTTGAGAAATCGCTTGGCCGGGCAAACATACGTACAGGAACCGCATTCGATGCAGTCCATGACATGAAAGTAATTGAGTTGCTCAAGATCCTTACGACGGGAGGCCTGGTCGATTCCGTTCGGCAACAGGTTCATCGGGCAGGACATCACGCAACGCGCACAACGGATGCATGCGGATTCGGGAGGGATCGTCGTTTCCTCACTGCCGAAAACCAGGATTGCGTTATCCGCCTTGACGGTTCCGCATTCCATGCGGTCCAAAGCGTGTCCCATCATCGGGCCGCCCATGATCACTTTCCTGGGCTCTTCGCGCACACCGCCGGCCGCTTCGATCACGTCCCGGACCCGCGCGCCGATCGGGACATTGAAATTACCGTGGATATTCAGAGCGCTTCCGTCGAGTGTAACGCGTCTTCTCAGAAGCGGGATTCCGGTCTTGATGAAAAGTCCGATATGCCGGATGGTCGAGACGTTGAGAACCAAGGCGTGAACATCGTGCGGAAGCTTGCCGGGCGGCACCTTGCGGCCGGTCAAGGCATAGATCAACGTCTTTTCCGCTCCTTGCGGGTAGCGGGTCCTGAGCTTGCGGATGCGGATGTCATGGCGCTCACCGGTCTTGAATGTCCTTCTTCCGAGTTCATGCTCGAAAATCCGATGAACCAGAGGTTTGTTGTCCTCATATCCGATGATCGCGGTCGGAATCTCGAGCCACTTCATGATCGCCAGGATGCCGTCGATGATCTGGTTGGGCTTCTCGCAGATGATCCGATAGTCCGAGGTGATATACGGTTCGCATTCCGCGGCATTGACCAGGAGAACATTCGGTTCCTTGCCCTTCGGCGGATTGAGTTTAATGTGGGTCGGAAAAGCCGCACCGCCCAAACCGACCAGACCCGCCTCCCGGATCGCCGCGACAAAATCTTCTCCGGACTCGATGACCGGCGGAGCGATCGAGGGATCATATTCAAACTTTCCGTCCGACTCGATACGGATCGCTTCGATCGGCTCTCCTACGGCGGAAACCACGTGATGGATCTCCTTAACGGTTCCGGATACGCTCGAGTGGATCGGCACCGCCATCGGATGGTCCGAGCGGGCGATCACCTGGCCGACACGGACGTAATCGCCGGGTGCGACGATACATTGACACGGAGGGCCGATTTGTTGATGTAAAGATACTTCCACCTCGGGGATATCATTCAGACGAATGGTGGGCAGGACATCCGTATTTTTATTGTGCATCGGATGCACTCCGCCACGAAATGAATGAACTTTAGACAATCAATCGCCTCCCGAATCACGCAGCGGGAAACAATCCCGCGATATTTAGCATTGAACTTCTTCTTAAAGTATTATAAGCAAAAAGGATGTAAAACGAAACATGAAATCGCCACATTTAATACCATAATGCACAAAAAAAGGAACAAGACGGCGGTTTTTCCTGACGGGGAACGGCACATCTTCTTTTTTATCGTTTCGGAATCGGTTATAATACCTGCATCGAACCGAAAACGGAGGCGCTGTTATGCTGGATATAAACCAAATCCGCAACCACCCGGACGAAGTGGCGGAAAAGTTGGCCAAGAAGGGGTGTATCGTTGATTTTTCCGGTTTCCTCAATGCGGATCGCGAACGCAGAGAAATCATCGGGACCGTTGAGGCTCTCAAGGCGAAACGCAACAAGGTCAGCGCGAGCATTCCACAGATGAAGAAGGAAGGCTCGGACGTGTCGGCGGTTTTCGCGGACATGAAAGAACTCGCCGAAGAAGTGCGCGTACTGGACGAGAAACTGGGCGACCTGGAGCGTACGCAGAATGAATTTCTTTCGGGGCTTCCGAACCTGCCCGCCGACGACGTTGTCGCGGGAGGAAAGGAGAATAACGCCGTTATCACTGTCTCCGGCAACAAGCCGACTTTTTCCTTTACGCCGAAGCACCACGTCGATTTGGTCGAATCACTCGGAATGATCGATTATTCTCGCGGCGCAAAGCTTTCCGGTAACGGTTTCTGGATGTATCGCAAGGACGGCGCGCTTCTGGAGTGGGCCCTTTTGTCATATTTTATCGAGACGCACCTCCGGGACGGCTATGAATTTATTCTTCCTCCGCATATGCTCGGCGCCGCGTGCGGGTATACCGCCGGGCAGTTCCCGAAGTTTAAGGACGAGGTCTATCAGATCCTCGACCGTGAGGCTCCGGAGGGATTCACGCATTTCATGCTTCCGACGGCCGAGACGGCGCTCGTAAACTTTCATCGTGACGAGATCCTTGACGAGGATGATTTGCCGCTGAAGTATTTTGCATATACGCCTTGTTATCGAAAAGAAGCGGGATCTTATCGCGCAGAAGAACGCGGAATGATCCGCGGACACCAATTCAACAAAATCGAGATGTTTCAGTACACCCGTCCGGAGGATTCAGAGAACGCATTACAGGAGCTTGTCGGGAAGGCCGCCGCTCTGGTCGCCGGCCTCGGACTTCATTATCGTGTCAGCAAGTTGGCTGCCGCAGATTGCTCCGCGTCGATGATGAAGACATATGACATCGAGATATGGATCCCCTCGATGAACGACTACAAAGAAGTCAGCTCCGCTTCGAATGCCGGTGACTATCAGGCGAGAAGGGGAAATATGAAATTCAGAAGAAAAGACGGAAGGGCGACGGAATTCGTTCATACGCTGAACGCATCCGGCCTGGCGACCAGCCGAATTTTTCCGGCGATCGTTGAACAGTATCAACAGGCGGACGGCAGCGTAATGATTCCCGAAGTCCTTCGAAAATGGATGGGCGGAAGGGATCGTATCGAGCCGAAATCCTGACGGACTCTTTTCTTTAAGAAATCCGAGCCGTCCGGGTCTCAGTTCGCTCTACAACAAAAAAAGAGGCCGTTGCTCCAGTGATTTTTCGATCACTTTTGCAACAGCCCCTTCATGTTTGCTTCAAAATCAGGCTCCGTCGTAATTGCCGTTCGGGTATTTCCCGAAAACATTCCAGAGGATGAACTCGTTGCATCCCGCATCGCGCGCACCCTTGATCTGTTTATTGATATCCGCGTAGCCGTAAGTATAAGCCGCCACGTATGGCCGAATGATACTGAACCCCTCGGCCGCCTGCTGTTTGGCGACATAAAGCGAGTTGTAAACGATCTCGTAAGGATAATCCTTCGGCGGGGAATAGAGCCGGCCGTTCAGGTAGAATTCGCGCCCGTAATGGTCAGGATAAATCATCGGACAGAGGTTGTCTACTCCGGTCAACCCGACGGTCGGCCAGTCCTGACCCACTATTTTCCGATCCGGTTCGTTGGTCATAACGATCGCGAAAATATCCGCGCCGACAGGCACTCCATAGGTGTCCTGAATCCGTCGTCTGGCAGTCTGGAGGAAGCGATTGATCGCGTCCGCCTTCCGGGGTGTCGTCCCTTCCGGACCGAAATACGGCGCGACGCCGGTGGTCGTCGGCCCGGCCGGGAAACGAACATAGTCGAACTGTATCTCATCGACGCCCATCTCGACAGCCTCGATCGCCAAGTCGATGAAATAGTCCCAAACCGCCGGGTTGTATGGGTTCAGGAACGGTGCTTTCTCCTCGTTGGTGAATCGGAGAATATTGCCGTCGGCGTCTTTGATATAGTAATCCGGATATGCGTTCAGAAGCCCCGGGTCTTTAAAACAGACGATTCGTCCGATGACCCAGATGTCATTATCGTGGCACTTCTCAACCATAGCGGAGAGATTATAAAGAGACTTTACCTGGCCGATCTGAGTCGCGAGCGGATTGGTACTGTTGAATCCGACTCCGTATCCTTCCTTGAGGTCGAGAACGAAGGCGTTGATTTCGGAATTCTTGGCTAATTCGATATTGGCGGTCAGATTTTCGCCGGTCGCGATATAAATACCGTGAACTTCCCTGCGTTCAAGCGGAGTGCGAAATTCGGGCTTTGGCAACGGCCCGAAGAAGTTCTCGATATTTTCCTGCGGGGCAAGGAGTTCAACAATGTCCGGCATCGGAGTCGGAGAGGGAGTGGGCGTCGCGTCCGGTGTGGGAGAAGCGGTCGGTGCCGCGGTTTTCCTGGTGAAAAAATTGTTGGTGTCAGGGAGTCTCTTGGAAAGAAATACCTGCCAGAAAAGCACGCACGATACCGCAACGATCATAACGGTCATGATCATGATAAATCCGCGCAGACAACCGACCACCTTACGGTGTCTTTTTCTCGAACCGCCTGAATATGGAGATAATTGAGGATCGTATCGGTCGTATTTCATCGGCAAGCCTCGTCGAATGATTCGGAAGCGCGCAATCCGTGCGATGTTTATTATATCTGATTCGCAGGGGACGAACAAGACAGCCGGAAATTAAAGAATATGGCTCAAAAAAGCCCG
>JAAYIQ010000109.1 GCA_012523365.1 Clostridiaceae bacterium | reverse complement strand
GATGTAGTTCTGGATTGAAAAGAACACAACAGCTGCCAGGATAACAATAATTGCGATAACGATGATCATCTCAATCAGGGTAAAACCTTTCTTGCTCTTCATAATCTTCTTCATGATAATGTCCTCCTTTTGGTGATTAAGTTGCTGTTTATGGTCTCATTATAGCACGGTTGTGACTAAATGCAATACTAATTTTGAAGTTTCTTCACATTTATGTGTCAAAAAAGAAAATACAAATGAAAATTGTGAATATAAATTTACGGGGCTTCGGGCGTGGGTGTCTCCTCAATAACTTGCTCCAGCGCGAAAGGACGGTAGGTTTTCTCTTCTATGAGAGATTCTGGAATAAGCTCGAAAGGAATTCCGATCAGGCCATCCTTTGTGATCTCGTCAATCGGAGTACCGTTCCAATTCATATACTCGTTATCCTTGTAGGTGTTACCCTCATAGGACGGCAGTACGAAGGAATATACGACAACAGAGACGTTATAGAACATGAATCCTTGGCCCGAGTCTTCCAATTTGATCGATTTGATCTTAATCGAGGCCGGCAGATCGTCTTCAATGTCCTTAACTGCGTTGATAAATTCGTCATACCCGACAATCTTATACGGCTTGACTACAGCATTGGGAGTTGCGGGATTTGTAGTGACGGGAGGTGTTGTTCCCTCGTCAAGGATCGAGCGGTTGACTCCGTCCGTGCCGCAAACCTGAATGTTGAATCGAACGGATTTCAAATAGTTGGGACTTTCCGTTACACCATCCGGCTGAAGAACATGATCTTCCACTGCGGGATCCGTGTTAGTAATCGTGATAAAAGGAATGCCGTGCTCGATAAACTTCGACTGAAGTTTCTGAGCGATGACCTGCGTCTGGATTTCAGGAATAAGCTTCTGCTCCAGCTCTTGAATCTGCTTGCCGTAAGCATCCAATTCAGCATTCAAGGAATCGCCGGCTAACAATGTCTCGGCAATCTGAGTTCTCTTAGCCTGAACAGTTTTATACTCCTGCTGTTTCTTGATCAGTGTTGCGGATTCGGGATTCTGAATGAAAACGATATACGCCAACAGAATCAACGCAATGATTACAATAAAGAGTAAGGTTGATTGTTTTCCTGCCATTTTCATTTAGCATCACCCTCTTTCTCTGCGTAGTAGAGCTGGATATCAATCTTAGAGGTGACGCGTGTAGCATACTCGTTCGCGGCGATGAAACGCTCCATATCCTCGTTGCTCGGGCGCTTGCCGTTGATCAGCATCCGGGTCAAAGTGTATTCCTTATCGCCCATCTCGAAGGAGTTGATATCCATGAGCAAGAATTCCTCACCGGCGGCCAAGGTGGCGGATGTCGGCGTAGAGATCGGAGTCTGAGCGGCATTATCCATGATCCTGGAATATGTGACGCTGTATGTGGATTCCAGAGCTCCGGTAAAGGTGAAGTAGAAGCGATTGATGGTTGCTAATTCTTCGGGTGTCAGCCCTTGAATATCCGCTACGGTAATTGTATCGATCTTATCGATCGAAACGTAATAGAACGTCTTCTTATCCTGGAGCAGTTGAGCCATCTCGAGCGGTGCGGAAGCGGTGAAAGCATTACCGCTGATCACGACTTGGCCGTCCTCATACTCCAGTCCGGTAATCGTGATGTCGGTCGGGATGACCTCATTAATGGTATCCATCATGGATGTTGAAGCGTGCAGGTACTCACCGTAACGAATGTCTAATTGCTTCAAGGTATACAGGTAGGTGCGGCTGTCTTCGACCGACCGCATCGTATCACTGTATTTCTGGAGTTCCGCAATCGTTTCCGGTTTGTTCATGTACGCGACCACGGAGTCGATTTGTTTCTGTTTCTCGTTAATCTGGATCTTATAATACAGGAAAGATCCGAGAACATATGCCAGCATTACGGCAAAAGCCAATAGAATGATGGCAAAGGACGAAACAAGTTGAGTCCCCGAAGTGGTGAACTCGGAGAAAAAGTTCATGTCCTTTTTATTGAAATCTGTTTTCTGACTTGCAGCCATTATCTATATCCCCCCTCTCAGTTTTCGCGTATCAGTGCGCCGCACGCATTGACATAATCCGAAAGATCGAAATCCTTCGGAGACGCGACGGTACTGAGTGATTCGAGTTTCTCAACTTGAGTGCCAAGCTGACGTGACAGTTCCTTGTCGATTTTTCTGTATTTGGCCCCGCTTCCGTACAGGAAGCATGTGCTGATGCTGTTGAGGCGATACTTTGAAATCGAGAATTGCGCCGTTCTGGATACTGCATCCGTAAGGCTCTTGAAGTAGGCGGATACGGCACTGCTGAGCGACGGCTCGTCCTTGACGGATTCGTTCCAGACGTCGATATCGGAGATGTCCAGCTGCTTGACGCCTTCGCCTTTGACAATTTGGAGACGGCGGGTGAGGATGGACGTCTTATCCGCGGCGTTGGTCTGAATCTTCTTGACGGTCTCGGCGACTTGCCGGATGTTAGAGTGTCCGAACTGAAGGCGTCTGGTCAGAACCGGGAAGCCGTTATCCAAGACGGTAATATTGGTGGTCTTACTGGCAAGTTCGATCAAAAGGAGGGTGTTGGATTCAAGATTCGTCTTCCCGTTGATAACGCCGGCCCGGAACAGCTTGCGAAGAGCGTTGGGATTGACGTCCAGGATGTCGGGAGTCAGGTTACAGGTCTTCAGCAAATCGCGGAAGTCCGTTACAACCTCTTTGGGGATGGCAGTGGCGCGAACTTTGTATTTCGCCTGCTTGGTTTCCTCATCCATCGCTTTCCCGAAAATCATGTACTCAACGACCATGTCGCGGTTGGTGCTCTGACCGAGAATTTCATAACGCACCATGTCTCGCAACTGCTCGGGGCGAACCGCCGGGAATTCCAGGTCTCTGGTGTGCAAATAACTTCCCTCGACCGTGACGGTTGTTCGCTTCGCCGTGACATCCAGCTTCGCCAAAGCGTTCTTAAGAGCCATGACGACGCCGAATTGATCCGAAACCACACCGTCGGCAATGGTCTCGGGTTCAAGGGGAATGGTGGTGAACTTCTCGATTTCCACGATTCCCGACTTGCGGTTGTATCCTCCGACAACCAAACGCAAGTTGGAGCTGGAAGCGTCAATCGAAACGTTTGAGCCTCCGAATTTACCTAATGGACTTCCCATAACTTCTCTCCTTTCGGGTGAACAAAATATGCCTTACATGATACCGGCAGTCATTGACAGGATCGGTGCTCCGCACGCTCCGACGACCAGAAAAACCACAACCGCCATGATGATGATCATAACCGGCTCCATGGCCGCGGTCAGTTTTGTGGTCGCCGCGTCTGCTTCTTCCTCAAAATAGTCCGCCGCCTTATCCAAAATCGCATCCAAGGTTCCGGATTCCTCTCCGATTGCCGTCATGGCGTAAATCATCGGGGGGAATTCGGATATTCCGCGGATCGATCTCGATATGGAGGAACCTTTGCGGATATCGTTGCGTGATTCGTAAAGTTTCTTCTCCAAAAAGCGATTGCCGAGCGTTCTGCTGGTAATCTCCATGGATTCCAAAACATTGATACCGCTTCTCAGAAGAGTAGACATCGTGCGCGTAAAGCGCGCAGACGCGGTCGCCTTGACGGACTTCCCGAGAATCGGAACCTTGAGCTTGAAGCGATCCCACATCAGGCCGCCTTTCTCAGATTTCTTGAAAGAACGGAAGAAGAGGACCAGCGCGACGATCAGCGCCACAAAAATGTACCAATAATTCACTAAGGTATTACTCATGCCCATAACTACCTGCGTAATCGCCGGGAGCTTGGTATCCATTTGCTCAAGAGTCTTTGCAAACTGAGGTACGACGAAGACCATGAGGCCGATCGTGATGGCAAACGTTACGAAAGCGAGAATCGCGGGGTAAATCATTGCCGCGGCGACTTTGTTCTTAAGTTTGGCTTCCTTCTCGAAGTGGGTCGCGAGACGAGACATGACCTCGTCGAGACGACCGGATTCTTCACCGGCCGCGATCATACTGATCATGATGTCGGGCAATGCCTTCTTCTGGTCGCGAAAAGCCTCGGACAATGTCTTACCGGCCTGGATTCCTTCATAGATCGATCCGATCACGTCCTTGGCCTTGCGGCTGGTCATTTGCTGGTACAACATGTCCAGTGCGCGGATGATCGTGATACCGGCTCCCAACAGAGAAGACAACTGTCTGCAAATCATGAGAAGGTCTTTAACCTTGAGTTTGGGACTGCCGATACTCTTGTTCAGAATGCTGGCTCCCGTGTCTTGAGCTAGAGAAGAAACAAATTTGCCGTCGGCACGCAACATCTTGGTCGCGTCCGCTACGGATGCGGCCTCGATGATACCTTTTGTCATTCTTCCCTGGGCATCAACAACTTCATACTTGAAATTTGGCATGAATCATGACCTCCTGACGTTCGATTAGTACTCCAAAGAGTCGAATAATCCCTTGGTTCCTCCGCTGGATGCGCTTCCCGTATTGGACAGGAAACGGCGGAAGTCCTCGGGATTGCGGCAACGGCTCAACGCGACCTCGCGTGTGATCAGGGATTTCTTGACCAGCTCGGCCAGATAATAATCCATAGAGCACATTCCGGATTTGAGGTTGGTAGAAATGGTGTTGTCGATTTGATATGTCTTGCCCTCGCGAATCAGGTTGCGAACCGCATCATTGGCCAAGAGAATCTCGAAAGCCGCGATACGTCCGGTTCCGTCGGCACGCGGTACCAAGGTCTGCGAGATGACGGCGACCAAAACGGTTCCGAGCTGAACACGGATCTGATCTTGTTGATGAGGGGGGAAAACATCGATGATACGGTTGATGGTGTCGGCGGCGCCGCTGGTGTGAAGCGTGGACATGACAAGGTGACCGGTTTCGGATGCCGTGATCGCCGTGGCGATGGTATCCAGGTCACGCATTTCACCGACCATGATTACGTCGGGGTCTTCACGAAGGGCGGCGCGAAGAGCGTTTGCGAATGACAGTGTGTCCTCGTGAATCTCTCGTTGATTGATCATGGATTCCGAGTGACGGTGAAGATACTCGATCGGCTCCTCCAAGGTAAGAACGTGACAGCGGCGATTCTGGTTGATATGTCCGACCATCGCGGCCAACGTCGTGGATTTACCGGAACCGGTCGGTCCGGTAACGAGGATCAGTCCTCTCGGACGAAGAGACAATTCCTTGAAGAGTTCGGGAAGTCCCAGGCGTTCGCAGGTGGGAATCTCCGTTGTGATCGTTCTGGCGGCGAGTGTGTAACTTCCGCGCTGTTTAAAGATGTTGCATCTGAAGCGGCTGTAGTCCTTGACTACGTATGAAAAGTCGATTTCACCGCGTTCGTTCAAGTACTGCAGGCGGGATTTATCCAGCATTGATTTGCACAGGAACTCGGAATCGCTCTGTGTGAGGATGTTCGAGTTCATAGGCATCAAATCTCCGTTTACGCGTATCATTGGCGGAAGGCCGACGGTAATGTGCGTGTCGGATGCTTGACGTCGAACCGCCTCGGTGAGAATTGCGTCCATGGACAATGAAAATGCTTCCATTAGGGTCCTCCTTGTCAGTCGACCGAGTAGGTGACTTTATTCATTTCGCGAACGGTGGTTATTCCTTCAAGTACAAGCTGGGCCGCGGAATCGGCAAGCATCTGAGTGCCTTCCTTAATCGCGAGCTGTCGCATTTCTTCTTCGGTAGCCCGTTTGTCGATCAGTGCCTTCATCGCCTTGGTTATTATGACGATCTCGTGGATGGCGATACGGCCTTTATAACCGGTGCCGGAGCACTCCGAGCATCCTTCACCCTGATAAAGTTTCTGGCCGGGCTTGAGCTTGAGAAGTTCTGCTTCCAGCGGGTCGGGGACATACTCCATTCTGCAATTTGTGCATATTCTGCGAACAAGTCGCTGAGATATGACGCCGATGAGAGCGGAGGAGACCATGAAGGGTTCCAGGCCCATATCGATCAGACGGTTAATGGAGGACACCGCATCGTTGGTGTGGATCGTGCTGAAAACCAAGTGACCGGTAATGGCGGCACGCATCGCGATCTCCGCAGTCTCCGCGTCACGAATTTCACCGACGAGTATGATATCCGGGTCTTGACGGAGAATCGAGCGAAGTCCGCCGGCGAACGTCATTCCGGCCTTAACATTGACCTGAACCTGATTGATGCCGGGGATCTGGATTTCAACCGGATCCTCGACGGTGACGATATTGGTCTCCGGCTCATTCTTCTCGGAAAGAAGGGTGTAAAGTGTGGTCGTCTTACCGGAACCGGTAGGTCCCGAAATCAGGCAGATTCCTTGAGGAACCTTGACGATGCGGTCGATCATCACGTTGTTATGGGCGTTGATGCCCAGATACTTACGATTCAGGTTGGCATCGTTCTTCGCGAGGATACGAATAACCGTCTTCTCGCCGTGAACCGTCGGCAGAACAGAGACACGCATGTCAACGGCCTGGCCGTTGATGATGGTCTGGATACGACCGTCCTGCGGGACTCTCTTCTCGGCAATGTTCAATCCGGCGAGAATCTTCAATCGGGTGATGATCGCATCACGCGCGGCGATCGGATTGCTCATGATCTCCGAGAGAACTCCGTCGATACGGATTCGGACGCGGACGCGATCCTCCATCGGCTCGACGTGAATATCGGAAGAACTGGCGCGGATCGCGAAGTCGATCATCGAGTTGACGAGTTTGACGACCGGTGCCTGGTTGACTTCGTCGGTGATCTGCTCCCCGAGGGTCTTCATCGCCTCAATGTCCAGATCCTCGGCCAAATCGGCGGCGGCCTTCTGAGCCACTTCCTTACCGAAGTTCTTCTTGATCGCCTCATAGATGGCATTCTTGGGCGCGAGCATCGCGATGACCTCGTTGCCCGTACGGAAACGAAGGTCATCGGTAACCAGAATATTGAGCGGGTCATATAGAGCGATAACTAATTTGCCTTCGTCATAACCGATCGGAATGACCAGGTTCTCCTCGCAATACTGCTCGGTAACCGTCTTGGTCGCCTCCGGATCGATGTCAACGTTCTGGAGATCAATAATAGGAATGTCATATTGACTGGATATCGCCCTTAGGATGTCTAATTCCGACAGCAGTCCCATGTCGACAATCACTTCGCCGAGCCTCTTATCCGTTCCTTGCTGAGCGGATAAAGCCTCGGCCAGTTCAGCTGCGGTCAGAAACCCGCTGTCAATTAAAATGTCACCCAGTCGCTTCATTGTACCCTCCGTAATACTGCAGTTGAGCCGTAAACTCCGAAAATGGCGCCCCCTGAATCGGAAGAACGCCCTAAACATAATTTACACCAGAATGCGGGTATTTGTATAGTGTCCGGGGTTGCCGGGCACCGACAAACAGTGGTTGAGTTACTCAAACGGGACCCAGATATAAGAGTAAAATTCATCAAACCCGCATCCATCAACATATTATACGCAAAATAGTTTCTAAATAATACACCATAACGCCCCGTTTTGCAAAAAATTTTTAACATTTTGTAAACTGAACGGCGTCGAATCGTTTTGCGTTGAGAGATGTCGCGGCGAGGAGAAGCAAAAAATATGCTAATATGATTTCAATCAAAAGAATCGGAGGCATAACCCATGGGTACAGAGGCGATTTTCACCGTTTTTTGGAGTGTATATTTCGGTATCCTGGGGCTCTTGATCGGAAGTTTTCTGAACGTTTGTATTTATCGAATACCCGAGGGAAGAACGGTCGTGAAGGGGCACTCGATGTGCATGAGTTGCTCGCATAAACTGTCGGCGTTGGATTTGGTCCCGCTTTTCAGCTGGCTTTTTCTGCGGGGAAAGTGCCGTTATTGCGGGGCTCCGGTCGCTTCCCGTTACGCGAAAATCGAAGCGTTGACGGCGGCGGTCTTTGCGGCGATCGCCTTTCTGCGCACGGCGTGGTTGCCCGGTCCGGTTTTCTCGCTCCGGGACGTGCCGGATTTGATCAAGTTAATTCTTCTTGCGGTTCTGGCTTCGGTCCTGATCGTGGAAATGATGATACAGAAGGATCGGTCGGTCGGCCGGCCGGGCGTGATCCCGGTGATCCTGGGCGTACTTGCGGTACGTCTTGCCCTGCTGGTTTTCGAGCCGGAGCGGGTGTTGGATACGCTTCTGGTCTCCGCGGCGGGGGCGGCGGCCGCGATTGCCGTGCTGGTTGCGGCGATTTGGTTTTCTCCGGATAAGCAGTGTTCCCGGCTGTTTTGGGGCGCGGTGATCCGCTTCGAAGGCATAAGAGAATACTTTTCGACCGAGAATCGTGCGTTGCGGATTTCGGACGGCGTTCAGGCGGCGGTTTCGATTACACTCGGATTTTGGCCGGCGCTTCCGGGACTTGCGATTTACGGATTGATTCGCGTTTTTGTGCCGGCGGAGAAGTCGGTGCGTTTTTTGGGTATCGTTACGGCCGCGTCTGCATTGATCGGATTCGCGATTCCGTGGCCCGGAGTTTTCTGATCGGAAGTCGCTTCCCGAATGCCCCGGTCGACGATGAGATATGATTTTGGCGCGGGGATTTCTTCGCGTGTTATAATGATTTTATATTTTCTTTTCATCAATGGAGGTATTTATGTCGGGTCATTCCAAATGGAGCAATATCAAACGTAAGAAAGAGGCTTCCGACGCCGTGAAGGGCGCCGTTTTTACGAAGGTCGCCAAAGAGATC
This sequence comes from Clostridiaceae bacterium, assembly GCA_012523365.1. Taxonomy (GTDB): domain Bacteria; phylum Bacillota; class Clostridia; order Saccharofermentanales; family Saccharofermentanaceae; genus JAAYCT01. Next base: position 2,826 of record JAAYIQ010000109.1, on the reverse strand, counting down.
GCCGTGGCGGTGAAGCAGGGAGGAGCGGACCCCGAGACCAATTTTCGCCTGAAGGACGTCGTATCGAAGGCCAAGAGCGCCAATATGCCGAATGACAGCATCCTTCGCGCGATCAAGAAGGCCGCCGGATCCGAGGATGCCGACGATTACGAGGAAATCATCTATGAGGGCTACGGCCCGGGCGGTGTGGCGGTCATGGTCCGAACGCTGACCAACAATCGCAATCGGACCGCCGGAGACGTTCGCCATCTTTTCGATAAACATGGCGGAAACATGGGCGTTTCCGGATCGGTCGCGTTTCTGTTTCAACAGAAAGGAACGCTGGTCGTCGATGCGGAAGCGTATGAAGACGAGGATGCGGTGATGCTGGATGCGTTGGAGGCGGGCGCGGAGGATTTTACTTCCACCGACGAATACTACGAAATCATCACCTCCTACGAGAATTATTATCCGGTCAAGGAAGCGCTTGAGAAGAAGAATTACGCTTTTGCCGACTCGTCGCAGGGGCCGGTTCCGATTACCTGGATGAAGATTGAGGATGAGGATACGGTATCCCAGCTCGAGAAGATGCTCGAAAAGATGGACGAGAACGACGATATCCAAGAGGTCTTCCACAACTGGGAGACCGAGTAGGTCTTCGCCCGGAGGATTTATTGTTGGAACAGTCGAAACTGCCGAATAAAAAGGATATTCCGAAGGAATCCGCCCGGGAAGCCGGGGGCGGAAACGACGCGGATGCGCCGGAGAACGGTCGTCCGCAGGCTCAGTTGCGCCGCGGAGTTCTGATCCCCGAATTGATGGCGACATTGAAGCGTTTCGAGAAAATCGGCGACACGCTGGTACATCAGCGAGCCGAGAAACAGATCGAGGAGGCCGCCGGAAACGAGAAACTGATGCGCGAGATCCTCGCGCAGATCACCGTGATCGCATTTATCGGGCCGTCCGGATCCGGCAAGAGCACACGGGCGATCCAGGTGGCGCGGGATAACGCAATATATTTCATTATAGACGACGGGCTCCTGATCAACGGAAGCCGAATCATCGCCGGCGCATCGGCCAAGAAAGCGAAGACGAAGCTGGACTCCGTACGACAGGCGCTTTTCGCGGATAAGAGCCGGTCCGAGATGATGCGGCGCGCACTGGCCGAACACCTTCCGACGACGATTATGATCCTCGGTACGTCCGACGCGATGCTCGAGAAAATCTGCGACAACCTTTGGTTGCCGCAGCCGGCGATGCTGATCCGGATTGAGGACATCAGCACCGAAGACGAGATGCAACAGGCAAAACAAACCCGTTTGGCGGAAGGGCTTCATACGATCCCGGTGCCGAGCATGGAAATCAAGCATGAATTTTCGGGCTATTTTTCGGATCCGCTCAACCGGATCCGGCGGAGACTGGACCGCGAGCGCGGAGTACCCACGATCGCCCCGGAAATTGAGCGAACGATGGTACGCCCGACCTTTTCGAGTCTGGGCTCCTACTCGATTTCGGACGAAGCGCTACTGGATCTGGTTCGTATCATTCTGCGGAAGATCCCGGGTGTGCACGACGTCATTCGTTTTCGGACGGAGAAGCGTGTGTACGGGTTTGCGCTGAGCGTCGACCTGGAGCTGATTTACGGATATAACGCGCAAGATACGCTTCTGGCGGCTCAGGAGCGCATCGGAAGATATATTGAGGAGTATTCCTCAATCAATACGGTCGCCGTGGATGTTCGGGCGAGGCGACTCGTCCATGAACGCGCGGATACGGACACCGGTGAAAAAGACATGAGGAAAGCGACGGAGACACGACGGCGCACTTCGGAAAGACGGAGGACCTGAGATGAAGGAGAAAATCTACACGATTCCGGTTAACGACGCGTATCGATCGGACACCGCCTGCCCGCTCTGCAAATTGCGTGCGGACGTGGAGAAATCTACACTGGATTTCTATCTCGGCGCGTCGCTGATGGAGCCGGATACACGTGTGGCGACTAATAAGCTCGGGTTCTGTCGCGACCATCTGAGCAAGATGTACGGACGTGAGATCAACCGGCTCGGTGTCGGACTGATGCTTCACACGCATATGAAACAGCTCCGAAGTGATCTGGAAGTACCGGTCGGCAAGGCGTGCCCGGACAAACGGACGCTTCTTCGCGGGCGTGACGGTGATTACGGGAAGAGGCTTACGGAACTTGCCTGCCTTCTCGAAAAACGCGCGGCCGACTGTATCGTCTGCGATAAAATCGCATTTACGATGGATCGCTATCTGGATGTTTTATTGTGGATGTATTTTGAGGATGAGGCTTTTCGCGAGGCGTTCGTCGCCAAGAAGGGTCATTGCGTCGAGCATTTGGCGTTCCTGCTCCGCGGTGCCGCGAAGTACCTCAATCAGAATCAATGCTCCGAATTTGTCGGCGTGCTTCTGGCGATGCACCGGGAGGCCTTTGACAAGCTGATCGACGACGTCGAATGGTTCACGCTCAAATTTGATTACCGCAATAAGGATAAGCCGTGGGGCGACAGCAAGGACGCGATCCCGCGCGCGATGAATATGCTGACCGGGGAGGAGATTGGCGCAAATGACACGAAATGATTCGGGCGGCAGAGAAGAATCGGGCGGTGCACTAGCAACGGAACCGATCCTGATTTACGGTTCGGACGGCCCGTCTCCGCAAACCTCATACACATTCGCGGATTCGCCGATCCGCCCGGATCGGGTGGTCGTGGCGATTTCTTCGGACGTGATCGGAACGGATGATATCGAACACGGGGCGGCACTTCTGCGAATTTTTCTGGAAAACCTGTGCGAACGAAGCAATCTTCCCGATGAGGTCCTCCT
>JAAYIQ010000108.1 GCA_012523365.1 Clostridiaceae bacterium | reverse complement strand
TTGAATCAGGACACCTCTCTCGACGACATCTTCTACAATTGAGGTATCAATTGCAGGAGGTGAACCGAAAATGAGGAGGTTTACTACAGTGAAAATCAGAGAAGCGCTTCGACTGCGTGAGCTCAACATAAGCAATGTCCAAATCAGCCGAAGTATCAAGTGCGGACGCTCAACCCTGATCGAAGTATTCCGGAGATGCAGCGAACTGGGACTGGACTACGCGCAAGCCAGCCGGATGAGTAATTCGGATCTTGAACAATTAATCGATCCTCCCGAGCAGATCAAAGAAGCAAAACCATCCGATCCGGATTTTGCGTATATTCAGCAACAATTGGAAGAATTTCCGAATTTGAACCGTAAATTTCTGTGGGATGAGTATGCCAGGAGGACACCGAATCCTTTACAGTATTCTCAGTTTTGCGAGCGTTTCCGTACTTGGCGGAAGGAAAACAGCAAAGAAGTCACGTTGAGTCTGGAAAGAAAGCCCGGAGAAGTCATGGAAGTCGACTGGGCCGGGGACACGATGAATTTGCTTTGTGATCGGGCAACAGGGGCACTGAACAAGGTTTATCTTTTCGTTGCCACGATTGGAAATTCCGATTTGTTTTTCGCGGAAGCCTTTACGAACACGAGGCTGGACAACTGGATTCAGGCAAATACAGATGCACTTGAATTCTTCGGCGCGCTACCTCGTATCGTAACACCGGACAACACCAAAACGGCTGTCTACAGCCATGAGCGATACGATCCGATCCTCAATGTCGCATATCGCGAGTGGGCGGAATTCTACTGTGTAGCGGTCATCCCCGCAAGACCCAAAAAGCCCAGAGATAAAAACATGGTAGAAAACGGCGTCGGGTATCTGGAAACCTGGGTTCTGGGAAGACTTCGACATCGGTATTTTTTCAGCATGACGGAACTCAATCAGGAAATCAGAAAGATCCTGCAAGAACTCAATGACAAGCCGTACCAGAAGCGCGAAGGCACCCGCCAAAGTGTGTACCGGAAGATCGATCGGCCCGCGATGCGACCGCTGCCGACCGCTCGTTTTGAAAGACCGGAATACAAAAACTGTACCGTAGGGCTCAACTACCATATTGAATTTGAAAAATGCAACTATAGCGTCCCCTACAAGTACATCCACAAGAAAGTGACTGTCCGCGCTACGAATACGACCGTAGAGATATTATACGACAACCAGAGGATCTGCTCACACCCGCGCAATTACGATCCGCACAAAAGGTACATAACGGACAAAAATCACATGCCGGAGAAGCACCGCGGATATGTGGAGCAAATCGATTGGGACGGGAATCGATATCGGAACTGGGCGAAGAAAATCGGCCCTCAAACGCATGCTGTTGTCGATGCGATGTTGACCGCTCATGAAATCGAAGAACAAGCCTACAAATCCTGTATGGGGCTTTTGCAGTTAAGTAAAAAGTATGGCAGTGAACGTCTGGAATCGGCCTGTACCCGTGCGGTCGAGCTGGGTGGATTTCGGTACACAACCGTTAAGAACATTTTGAAAAACGATCAGGATCAGCGGCCGATTCAAACCGGAACGGACAATCTTGCCTTGCCGCAACACAGAAATATCCGAGGATCTGAATACTACAAATAATGGAGGAAGAACAGATGTTGAATCAACAAACGATTGAGAAACTGTCCTGGATGCACATGGCTACCTTTGCCCGCGAATACAAACGACAGATGGAAGATCCGTCTTGTGCGCCCCTTACCTTCGACGAGCGGTTTGGTATGCTTGTCGATGCCGAGTACACTTCCCGACAAAATAAGTCGGTTCAAAATCTTCTGAAGAAGGCAAAGCTTCGTCAAAGCGCCTGCCTGGAAGACATTTCCTACACCCCGGACCGCCTTCTAAATCGGGATCAGATTCGCCAACTCTCAACAGGGCTGTGGATTAAAGAGAAACACAACCTGATTCTAACCGGCGCAACCGGCACCGGAAAAAGCTACTTTGCCTGTGCTTTCGGAAACATGGCGTGCCGCCAAGGCACTAAGACGCGCTATTTTCGCGTTCCGCGATTGCTGACGGATTTGGCGATTGCCCGTGGAGATGGAAGTTACAATAAACTGATGAA
>JAAYIQ010000013.1 GCA_012523365.1 Clostridiaceae bacterium | reverse complement strand
CAGTATAACTTCTTGTTACCGTCACCTTGTTCGTTTGTAGACATAAACATACCTCCTCAAAAATCTATATAAGTGATATGTACATTTTATCACAGCATTCGTGTAAATGTACCAGAGATCAGGCTGTTTTTTTAATAAATCAATGATTTTTTGAATCCCACAGCCCTTCACAGGTGTATAATGTCGCTCATATGAAATTTTGATGATCGCCGGCGACGGATCCGGCGTTACGGGAGATTTTCGAGCATGAATGAAGAGCGGGAGCGGATGAAAGAGATGAGCGGGAACGGGGAGTCAACCGAGGCGGGAAAATCGGTCCATCACGAGCGGGAGCGCCTCCTGGCGACGAAGCCGATCGTTCCGCTGCTGCTTTCGTTTTCGATCCCGACCATTCTTTCGATGATGGTCCACGCGCTCTATACCGTCGTCGACCGGATGTGGATCGGAAGAATGCCCGGAGGAGACATTGCGATGGCCGGCGTCGGCGTGACGATGCCGCTGACGACGGTATCGTTCGCGTTCATGGCTTTGGTCGGTATCGGTTCAACCGCGTTGATCTCGATCAAACTCGGACAGAAAAATTACGAAGACACGAAACTTGCGCTCGGGAACTGCCTTTCTTTTTCCCTGATTGTCGGACTGATCGTCGGCGCCGTGTTCTATATTTTCGCGGAGCGGCTCCTGCCGCTTTTCGGAGCGGACGGGGAGTCCCTGCCGCACGCGTTGGCTTATATACGGATTCTGATGATTTTCAATGCCGTCAATTCGGTCCAGTTTGCGATGTCGAGCACGATGCGCGGTGTCGGGCATCCGATGTGGTCGGTCGCGACTCAGATCGTCGGTGCCGTCGTCAATATGATCCTGGATCCCATCTTTGTTTTAAAGGAATATACATTTAAGATATTCGACCTGAAGTGGACGATGGATTTCGGCCTCGGGATGGGTGTCAAAGGCGGCGCGGTCGCGACCGGGATCGCGCAGTGCGTTTCGCTTCTGATCGTTATTATTTTCTTTGCCGGCGGTTCGTCGCCGGTGCCTCTGCTCCTGCGCGCACTGCGCCCGAGATGGAGCGTCCTGCGCAAGGCGTTCGCGATCGGGATGTCCGCTTTTGCGATGCAGAGCGTCGCATCGATCGTACAGATGATCTCGACGCGTCAGTTGGCTTCACTCGGCGGAAACCTGGCGATATCGGCAATGACGGTGATCAACTCCGTTATGATGTTCGCGCTGATGCCGGTCATCGGTGTCGGCCAGGGTGTCCAGCCGATCATCGGTTACAACTACGGAGCACGAAATTACCGACGGGTGCGAAGCGCGTTTTTTGCGGCGTCCGCGCTCGCGACCGTCTTCACGATCGTCGGTGCGTTGATCATTCAACTGAATTCGCGCGAGATCGTGGCGCTTTTCGGGGAGAATCACGCGGAGCTGATCGAACTCACGGCTCCGGCCATGCGTATGGTCCTGCTTATGCTGCCGATCATCGGCTTTCAGATCATGGGCGGACACTACTATCAGTTCATCGGACGTTCTATCATATCGCTGGTCCTGACATTGATGCGTCAGGCGATCGTTCTGATCCCGCTATACTTTATTCTGCCGTATTTCTTCGGCCTTAAGGGGATCTTTATCGCCAATCCCGTGGCCGATTCAATGACGATGGTCCTGACGGTGCTGGTCTTCTTCTACGAGATGAACCGGCTGTCGAAACTGATCAAGGGAGAAAAGATCTCTGCTTCGGCGATTGCGGCCGGGTGATCTCAGAGCTCCCGGTCTTTGTTTTTGCGCACGAAAAGAATCGGTCCCGGCGGATGGCCGGAACCGATTTTCTTTATCAAAAGTGTGTTTGCGATTATTTCCCGTCTTTCTTCGGTGGGGCGGAAACGGTCGGAGAAACCGGTCCGTCCGGAGACGGCTGTCCGATTGAAGGAGCCTGTATCGTCGGAGGTGTATAGCCCCGCGGGGAAGCTTTCTTCGAGACCTTGCCAAAGCGCTTCCGAATGCGCTTGACGATAAACACGATCGCGAAAACGATCGCACCGAAGATCAGAAGCGGTACGAGGATGTTGCTTATCAGGATAAAGAGGAATCCGAATGCGTTGACCACGAAGGTCAGGCTGTTGCGGAATCCCTTGGATATACCGGTACCGATATAACTCAAATCCCAACGCGCCAGCAGACCTTCATCCGCGTCGGCTTCCGGAGACTTCGGAACATAGGTCTGGGTCAGCGCAACGGTAACGGTCGAAAAGTCGACCATATTGTCGAGGTAGCGAAGCTGTCCTTTCAGGACCTCGATTTCCTGCTGGACTCTTCCGAGTTCCGAGCGAACGGCAAGAATATCCTCGATCAGAGTGGCTTGCTCCATGATCGCCAGCAGTTGTTTCTCCTGGGCCTGCGCGTTCTTCAGCCGCGCGTCGAGATCCACGTAGTCGTAGGTCACATCCTGAGAGGAGAGGTTGTTGGTCAGAACTTTACCCATATCTTCGATCCGGTCGCTGATCTCGTCGAGTTTCCCGGGCGGGATCCGAACCGTGATGCTTCCGGATACCCGGTCGTCTCTGTCATTAAAATTCGAGCCGGCGACATATCCGCCGAGCGAAGCGACCGCGTCGGATATCTGTTCGATGGAGGCGCGTACGTCACTGACCTCGATCGAGATATTAGCGGTGTAGATGATCTTCTTGCCGGAGGGTTCCGCGCTTCCCGGATCGACATCCGGCGCGAAGCTTCCGGCCTCATCGGCCGTGGGCTTCGCGACATCCCCCGGCGACTGCGCGAAATTCGAGTCGGTATCCGTCCGAACTTCCGTTTTGTCGGAGCTCGCGCACCCGGCGATCATGCCCAAAGACAGAACGATTGAGATCAGTACCGTAAGAAATTTCTTAATCATATTCATTTCCTCCTCGCACCCCGATAACATCATTATCAACGCCCTTTGACGGGGTGTCAAATAATAGACGATTCGTTCCTCCGAAGTATTGCATCGGCTCGTAAATCATGGTAGAATCTCTTAGTCTGTAAGAAAAAAGATGGAGGTGAAAGGAATGCCGAATATCAAATCAGCGATCAAGCGCGTTCGTACAAGCGAGAAGAAGAACGCAGAAAACAAGATGTTGAAGAGCGAACTGCGCACGGTGATCAAGAAGGCGAAGGCCTCCGTAGCCTCGTCCGACGAGAAGGCTGAGGTTCTGGTCAAGGCTACACAGAAGGCGATTGATCAGGCCGCCGCGAAGAATCTGATGCACAAGAATGCCGCCGCTCGCAAGAAGTCGCGCATGACGAAGGCCGCAAACGCCGCGAAGAAGGCCGAGTAATCTGACCCGATATAATCCGATTAATAACAAGAGGCTGTCTCAAACGAACGGAGACGGCCTCTTTTTCGTGCCCGGAAACGTCTGCAACGGCAGAATCCGTTAAATGGCTCTTCACTTGATTCCGTGAAACACAGAATCAGTGCTTTTCTGCAACGAGAGCGATGATGCGTGCGAAAAGCGATATTCCGGCAACGAGAGCGATGATGCGTGCGAAAAGCGATATTCCGGCAACGAGAGCGATGATATGTACGAATAGCGATCACCCGGCAACGAATACCGACTAAATCGCTGAAATGCTTCGTTTAGTCGGTAATCATTGATCAACAATACGATCGCGAGGTCGCCGAATACCGACTAAATCGCCGAAATGCTTCGTTTAGTCGGTAATCATTGATCAAAAACGAGACCGCGCGCCGCCCGAACTCGAGACGGCTTCGTGTACCGACGAAACGAGGATTTTGGAGTGGTTTCGTCCGTAGTTTCATCTCGTTTGATTGCTTGAGACGGCTTCACACACGTACCAAACCCCGACGAGAGAAGTGTTTCGAAATTTCGTCCTTTTCGTGCCGATTACTACTG
>JAAYIQ010000107.1 GCA_012523365.1 Clostridiaceae bacterium | reverse complement strand
TATTGTTGGGATGTTACCGACCTTGACGATTACCGTATTGCGCCTTTTCATATCCTTGCGACTGAGGGAAAAACATGGTGTGAAGAAAACCATATTTGGCATATGGAGACCATCGCGAAATATATGACAGGGAGCGATCCGGTTTTCATGACGACAAACCATCTGCAAATTGATTTACTGGATGAAAGCAGTGTATCAGCGGGCATCCATTGGTGGGAAACCCTAACGGCGGCAGGCGGGGAGGGCATGGTAGTCAAGCCTTACGAGTTTATTACGACTAAGGGAACAGAATTGCTACAGCCTGCTGTTAAATGTCGCGGCTCAGAATATCTTCGTATTATCTATGGACCGGAATACACGCTGGGAGAGAATCTTGAACGTCTCAAAAAGCGGTCCCTTTCAAAGAAGCGGAGGCTGGCGCTTAATGAATTTGCGTTAGGCATGGAATCTCTGGAGCGTTTTACCCGAAAAGAGCCTCTCTACCGTGTCCACGAGTGCGTATTCGGAGTGTTGGCCCTGGAAAGTGAACCGGTTGATCCAAGGTTGTGATATAGGTTCAGTCTCTTTTTGTATAGGAATCAAGAAATCACATCATTCACGCTTGACAATAATAACGCATCGCGTTATTATCAACATATGATACAGTCGTTTGCGGACAAAGATACCGAAAAACTTGTCATGCTGAAACGTGTTGCAAGGTTTGTGCCGTTTGAGCGCATCGCATTACGCAAATTGACGCAGTTGGATGTCGCCGAAAACTTGAATGATCTTCGGATTCCGCCGGGGAACCGATTGGAGGCGTTGAAAGGTGACCGGACGGGACAGTATTCCATCCGAATTAACGATCAGTATCGAGTCTGCTTCGTGTGGACGGAGCAAGGACCCGGAGAGGTTGAAATTTGTGACTATCACTAAGAAAGGGACGCGATGAACAAGAAAACAGTAATTCAAATCATAGAACCGGTATTTCCCGGAGAGCTGCTGGACGAAGAGTTCTTGATTCCGCTTGGCATTACGAAATACCGCATAGCAAAGGAAATCGGGGTGCCTGCACAACGGATCGGTGAAATCGTCGCAGGGCGACGAGCCGTCACGGCGGATACCGATCTTCGTCTATGTAAATATTTCGGATTATCAGAAGGCTACTGGCTTCGCGTGCAGAATAAATACGATGTGGAAATCGCGCGACGGAAGATTCAAGCACAGCTCGATGGAATCACTCCGCTGAATCGTGCCATGTGATACAGGGTATTCCCGGAAACGGTATTTGAGATTGAAGGCCGTTGTCGAGCACTCAGCATTTTCGAGGCACTAAGAAATGCTCCCGCGCCGTCTCCTGAAAAAATTCAAGAATTCATTGATGTCATCGAAAAAACTCGCGATCACAGTGAATACGGAAAAAGAAAGGAACATCAGTATCACTAAGATGGAATTTCCGACTCCCCAATAATACGCTTCAACCAGGTACCTTTTCATAGCGAACAGACATTCATTTGCGATGGCACCGTACATGGCGTAACAAATAAGAAAAAATACATATTGTAAAGAAAGAATTTCTGCTCAGTCGTCGTTCTTCACCAGATCGAAAAGGCGCTTGTTCTGATAAATTCGATCCCTTCCGATCTTCTCGGAACGGAGAAAACCTTC
>JAAYIQ010000106.1 GCA_012523365.1 Clostridiaceae bacterium | reverse complement strand
TTTGCTAAGTTACAGCCCTGTATCTTTAATCAGTAAACCGAGCGTAGATACAATCCGTCGAACCGAAGAAAGGTTACCACAAAGCAAAATCGCCTGTCAAACATTGTTTTTTACCCCCTCTCTAAACAAGCATTTATTTCCCCGCGAATCCCCGCGAAAGGACACCGTTTTTCTCGGGCTACGCCCGCCGTTAATCACTGAAAAACGCTGCCCCTGCCAATGCGAGGGAATTAACTTGCGAAAAATGAGAACGTTTTAAAGCGGAGCTTCGAACCCGGAGGCGGGGGGAATGTTTAGTGATTAACGACGGACGAAGGCCGGAAACATTCAACTCGCTTCGCGGAGATTCGCGGGGAAAAAACCGAAACAAGAGTTCCCTCTTTCTGGAAAAACACCTCAAAACCCCATCGGGGTCAGGACGAAGTTATATTGGCAGGAGCATCTGCACAAACCTGGGTTCTGAGTTTGTTTTTGCCGGCGGAGAACGGGGTGGTAGAGACGGCCCCGCTCGGGGACTTTGGTAAATAAATCCCTTGTTTTTATCCCAAATGCAAATGAGTTCAAGATCTGTTGATCCGCAACATTTACAGCGCAAAGGTGACTTCCCGATCATATTGTCTCTAACTTGCTGGCTGGATGTCCCATAGCGTTTCGAGAAATATTTGGCGGTGTTTTCCGCTTTACGAACAAGCTTTGCCAGAACATTACGCAGACGATTATAGATTTTTTGCCGCACCGGTCGTGCGTAGATACCATAATAGCGTACCATTCGGAAGCCCTTAGGCGGTAGATTCTGGATCATCCGTTCAATAAATTGCACCGCCGAAACCTTCTCGCAAACCTGGCCCCGCCGATGGTCTTCATAACGATAGCTTACATGCTGACCATCATACTTAACAATCCTGCGCAGAGAAATAGGAGGACTGCTTACATATTTACAGAGGTAAACAATCAAACGTTCGACGGCACCTCTCTCCGGCATGCAGTTGCAGTCAAAGCCTGATGGGTATTTTTTGAACATGGAGCCCAGCGTTGTATTCCAGTATTTTTGATTCTTTGATCCGCGAACAGCTTTCTTTAGCCCCATGATCACATGGTATTGCCACATCTTGCGCAGTTTCCGTGTATCAAAGTAATTGGCATTCCGCCACTTCTCATCCTTATCTACGCCACCCTCACTGACAACAAAATGCAGATGAGGATTTTGATTTCCTGACCGACCATGCAGTTGCATCACGGCTACCAGGCCAACACGGATCTTCAACTTGGGGCGCCATCCCTCAATTAAGGATTTGATTGCCGCAGCCCCGGCATCAACGAATGCTTTCATAAACTTAGCATCAGACACCACCAATGGCCGCAACACCTGCGGAATCGTCAAAACGACCTGCCGATGTATGACCCCTTCAAATAAAACTGATCGAACTTGCTCAAGCCAATCGTCAACCGCAGATTTAACACACCGCAGGCACAAGCGACTTTTACAGGTGAAGCCAACTTTACGTGTCGCACCGCAGGAGAAGCATTGATACTCGTAATATCCTTCGCGAATATCACCGCAGGAGAGCATTCGCTCGACATTCTCGTACCAATGAGCCGGTGGATGGTGCCCCCGCTTATCTATGTAATAGTCAGTGAAAGCGTCCCAGTGCTCAGCAAATATCTTCTGCCAAACATTAAGCTCTGAAAATGAACGTTCATTAACCATTAAAAACCATGCAATACGCGATTTTTTCGTGAAAATCGCTAATAGGTTCCAAGCATGATACCGCTCTGCAAAAAACAGCCATCAAAACGTAGCTATCTTACACTTAAACGTGGAAAGAAAAACAAATAAACGAAACTAAAACGAGATCAAAGCTTGACGCGACATTTTGACACGCACGTTACAGGTTCTCTTACATTCCAAATTCCTGCTTGGTGTGGAACACCTAAACCGGAGAACTGCCAATGAAGCGCCCAATGACAAGTTATATCATAACCTTGCTCGTGTGGATGCACGTAATATATGCCCCATTCATTGGCGGAGACCACGAAGTTCGTGCTAGTCAAACATTGGATAGCAATGAACTTATTATGGCTCGCCAGCCAGCGGCCAGCGCAACGCTGGCCGCAGGCTGACGAGTACGTTGTTTTCGGTCGCAAAAAGATTTTTGCAACAGTCCCTGAAATCATTTCAGGCCGTCACTTGATCTTGTACACATGAACATTGTCGATCCACGACACATCCGACTCTTTCGATTCGCGCATCTCGATCATCAGATACATCTCGTTGTACCCTTCCGCATCCGGCGCGCGGATAATCTTTGATGCCGTTCGCCAACCGGCCGCGTTCTCCGCCGCCACCGGCAAACCGATACTCGGCACGTTCCAGCGGAAAGCGGAATTCTCGCGCCAGGCAACCTTGGCCGCAACAGGATAGCCCTTTGTCGAAAACTGCACCACATACACGTCGTTCGGCTTCACGTTCTGAACGCGGAACATGAGGGTGCCGTCCATTTTGCAGTCCGTCATCTTGAACGAAACACTGTCCCCTTCGCCGACGGCCTGATCGGACTCGATCGTCGACACGTCACGCTTGTCGGCTTCGATATAGGCGAAATACCCCTGGGAGATTCCGCAGGCCGTCGTAGGATCGGGAACCATATCCGTGAGAGTGCCCGCATTCTCCCTAAGGTACCGTTCGATCCACGCGCGCTCGTCCTTGACCTGACAGACGACGTCGCGCCATCCCGGCATCCGCGCGTCAATCGCTTCGGAACCTTCGCCCACTATCGGGGAATCACCGACGTCGATCCAGACGTATTCGACCGAAGACGCCGCCGCCTGCGAGAGATTGCGCCAGAACGCGTGCACGGGAGACGTGCTCGTGTAGCGGGCGAGGGTGTCGCCCGCGGCGGGGGAAAGCGCGGTCAGATATTTTTCGAAGTTCTCCGAATCCACCAGCGCGCGGCCGATCACGTGCAGATCGGACATCGCCTTCAGGTAATCGTGCTTTTTGGCATCGCGCTCACCGTTGCCGCCGCCGTCGACGAAATGCGCCGTCGGAGGCATCACGTCCAGGATGCCGTTCACGAACGCGGGCCAGAGCGTGCCGCGCTTCTTGAGATTCTCGACGAGGGAGTCATTCGAGACGCTTACCAGATCGGCGTGCGCGGAGAACCACGACGAGGCGAAAAGAACGATATCGGGATACGCCGTGAAAATAGCCTTGCCGACAGAACGGCCGCGGCGGCGGGCGGTCTGCTCGAGGTAATTGTAGGAGTAGGTTTTTTCCTTTTCGGATACCGTGAACTGGCCCGAAGCGTTGACATCCTCCAGATTCAGGAAAAACCCTTTAATGCCGGAAGCCTTTGTAAGTTTCGCCATCAAGCCGATATTATGGGCGAAAAGCGCCCAGCGCTGTTCCGAATTCCAGTGGATGCGCTCCTTGACCCTCGGGCTCAGGCTGATATAGACGAGACTCTCCTTCAGGCCGTCCGTTCCGGCGATCGCAGCCATATCCTTGAGGAAGGGCCTAAGCCTCGCGACCGTATATTGGACCGGTGAGAACATTCCCTCGGATCCGATGTTGTTCCCCCATGAATCTTTCGAGCTCAGGCCGAACGCCACTCCGTCGAAGCCAGTCTCCTTGAACTTCTCCGCGTGACTCATCAGATCCTTAAGTTTGGCGTTTCTTATCGACGCGCCCGTGGCGATGAACTTCTTGGGCAGCTCGCCGCGAGGTTCGGAGACGGTCTCACGGGAGGACGTCTGCCGATAGCGCGAAGATGACGCCTGAGGACGTTTTTTGGGCTGCGCCGCATCCTTCTTCTTATCCGACGAATCCTTTTTATCCGCCTTGTCGGCGGCGGGCGTCTTCACGAAGGAACACGCCTCTTTGGTTTTCTTGAGGACATCGAGATAGCCGGGAAGCTGCTCCTCCCATGTCTTCTGCCTGCCGACCCAGCCGCTCGAACAGCCCGTAAACGGAACGAAAAGCCCCTTCTCGCCGTAAATCCAGACATACTCGTCGGCCGCGAGAAACGACTGTTCGAGATTACGCCTGAAATGCTCGAGGCGCGATCCGCCTTCGGGCCCGTAATACCAGCGCTTAACGGATTCGTCGTTGGTGTACATATCGAGAT
>JAAYIQ010000105.1 GCA_012523365.1 Clostridiaceae bacterium | reverse complement strand
GTCGCTTCGGAAGCGATTACCGATCGACTCTCCGCTCAGGCTTACAAAATAATCTTTCAGGGGAAACTGTCCATGCGCACTAGTATCCCATAAACCTGAGAGCAATCTTCTTGCGAAAGTGGTTCTCACTCTCCGGACTGGTGGTTCTCACTCACCGGAAAGCTGGCTCATTTTGTCACGGATTACTCAGTTTACAAGGAAATCCGTGATCTTTTCATCTTCTGTATCGGTCAGGACATAATGCCCTTCGTTTTTGCATACGGAGCCGTCTTCGTTGATGATCACGGACAGCTCCAAGCGATCGTCGTTGTAAAACTCCGCTTTGTAGAGATGCCCGTCCGAATCAGCGCAATCCCCGTCGCGCTTGTAGAACTCAGCCATCTCGAAAATCAGGTTGTCCATTAGCCAATCGGTCTCGTCGGTTTGGTCCCGAAGAAGCTCGGTCGATTCGCCGGTCGACAGATTTTCGATCGTGATTTTTGAAATGAGGGTCGGGCGGATAACGAACAACTTGGCACTGCAGGATGTAAGGATCAGGACTGCGACCAGTGTCGCGAAAAGGAGCGGAAAGACTTTCTTCAATCCGATTAATCGATTAATTCTTTTATCCATTATTTTCCCTCCGCAACTTGTGTTGTGTGTTTAGACCGGAAAATCGACCGGTAAAAATAGTCAGGCGCTTGATTTAAATTATACCGTTATAGTGCGGCGACTGTTCACCGGTCTTTCCTATTTTCATAAACATTCCATTACATCGGACCGACTGTACGAAGATGACCGCGGCAAACTGCGAATGATTTCGATAGAAAAAGGAAACGGGAGAAAGCCGGGCTTACTTGGAAACGATATTGTATTTTATTGGTAGAGCCGGGTCGGTTTGAAGCATACTCAACATTCTGCGTGCGGTTCCGATCGGCCTGTTTGTGCCGCCCTCCCACGCTTCGACTGTTTTTTTGAAACACCTATAACAACGGCAAAGGTAGCTTGCGTCATTTGCAAGTTATTTCGTACGCTTTTGATTTCTTGAGCGCTGAAATCGGGGACAGGATTAACAGTACATTTTATCTTTCTTGCCTTGACCGCACCCTTTTCGTATCCGACCGCTTCATTTAAGCCGGTCATGATGCTTTTATAAACATCCATTTTCATTTCCCCCTTTCAGGTTCACGCTTCCAGCTCATTGTGCTTTCAAGATATTTATTAGGTTCTTGATGGTATTTTGTTCCTCTTTACTTAGGTTTTTTTCGGTTTTGGGATATGCAGTTATTAAATAAATACGTTGGTATGCGGTTAAATCAACATAGCACACTCTCGCACCGCTGCTTTTCCCTTGATTTTCAAAGGCTACTCTGATTTTTCGCAAACCGCCGGTCCCTCTCATCAAAGCACCTTTGGCAGGATGAAGAGTTAATTCCTCCTGCAGGGATCGCAGATCCTGATCTGTAAAGCCCATGGCTTTCCACTGCTTATCAAATAATGAATCATTGTTCCGCACCAGTTCCGGAAAGGTGACCGGTCGATACTGATTGACCTCGACACTTGTGTTGAGAAGGGACGGTTACATAATTTGATGATGTTCTTATGGCCGAGATGAAGGTCTGAAGAAAATAGATCATGAGCACCTCTTCGAATCAGAACGCGAATTTCCCGTTCTCGAAAACCGGCACCTGCCGGCCGTCATGAGTTGTTCCGACGATTGACAGATCCTCCGTGCCGACCATGAAGTCTACGTGAGTAGTGCTTTCTGCGTTGATGCCCCGCGCGATTAACTCGTCCACGCTCATCTTGTCCCCGCCCCGGATACAACCCGGATACGCTTCGCCGAACGCGAAATGACACGCAGCATTTTCGTCAAAGAGCGTGTTATAAAAAAGGATACCGCTACTCGAAATCGGTGAGTCGTAGGGCACGAGTGCGATCTCTCCGAGGAAATGAGAGCCTTCGTCGACGTTCACAGCGGCCAGTAAGGTTTCTTCGCCGGAGTCCGCGTGTACTTCGACGATCCTTCCTTTTTCGAAAACGAGTCGGATCCCGTCCACGATATTCCCGTTGAGGACCAGCGGCTTGGACGCGACCAGGACGCCGTTTGCGGAGTCCCGGAGCGGCGCGGAAAATATCTCCTCCGTGGGCATGTTCGCGACAAAAGAGACGCCGGCGGCGGAGGATTCCTCCGCCGCCATCCATATATGATCCACAGGCATTTCGACCGTCAGATCCGTCCCGAGCGCGTTCGTATAGTGAAGGGATTTGAAGTTGAAGGTGTTGAGCTTTTTCGCGCGTGATTTCAGTCGGTCGCAATGTGTGCGCCATTCCTGAACTGCGTCGCCTTCTTTGATGGCTTCGCCATTATAGGTGATGCGGACAGACTTAAATATCTCCGCCCAGAGCATCTCTACCGCCTCATTGTCCGTCCGATCCGGGAAAACCTTTCGCGCCCAGCTCGCGATCGGGATCGAGACGACGCACCAGGGGAAACCGTTATTCATCTGAAGCCGGTTAAATTCCTTCAAGTCCCGACCGGTCGCGACCTCCCAGCGACGGAGCCTCTCGGGATCGACGCCTTTAAGATTCTCCGGATCCGTGGCGGATATCCCGATATAGGCCGCACCCTCGCGCGCCAATGTGTTTTTCTGGAGGGCATCCCATGGGTAAACGTTATCGAACAGACAATCGTCCGCGCGAAGCCAGTGCTCCCGGACGCAATGGTCGTCCCGCCAGTTGAGGATGACATCCTTGGCGCCGGCCCGATATGCCTCCGACACCAGAAGTCGCGCGAAAAACGCGCAATCGACCGGGCTCGCGATGACGAGCGGCTGGCCTTTTTGAAGATTGACGCCGATGTGAATGACAAGTCGGGCGTACTGTCGGAGCATTTCCTCGTTCATGATGATACCCCTCTAAAATGATTCGTACTCTGCAATCATTTTCTGCCTTGGGGAGTAAAAAAACAAGCACCCGGTCGTCGCCCGCCGATTTTCTCTCATTCAGACAGGTCCTCGAATCGCCTAACGGCGATCCTGCG
>JAAYIQ010000001.1 GCA_012523365.1 Clostridiaceae bacterium | reverse complement strand
TTTTCGACCCAAATCAGATCAGACCGTGCGCCTGCTTTTCTCTCTGGAAACCGCCATCGCGACACAGATGAAGGCGACACCAAACCCGAGCTGGATCAACATATATAAGCCAATCGGTTTAAGATCGCTCCATGCATAGGACGTAAGGTTCTTGGCTTCTTCCACTCCCTTGACATACCAGTAAGCCGGGAGGAAGCCTGCGATTTTTCTGACCGTTTCGCTCTGAAACTCGATCGGAACGAATATTCCGCATAAGAAACTGGACCCCAACGCAACCACGTTAGCGACGAAGGTACGTACATTTTCGCTTTTTATCACCAATCCGAGGACCACGCTCATGCTCAGAGTAGTAAGCATAAAGACAAAAGAGTTCAGAACCATGATCCAGGTCCACGGTTTAAGCCCTTCCCGGAAAGCAAATATTACGCATACCAGAACGAGCACGGCCCATGCCATAAAAGCAAAGCACAGGTTCCCGAGGACCAATTGCAGGTTGACGCTCGACGTCTTCTCGGGGGAGCAGCGCAAGCGGTTTTTGAAATCACGGTCGGTAAACAGTTTGAGGATGGCCCCGACACCAAGGATGGTTACCGCCATGAGCGAATACGCCATAAACTTGAAATAGTACGGAACGGAAGATTCTTTTACCTTTCGCGCGCCCACCGGGTAGACCACTTGTGTTTCTTTGTTCATCTGAGTTTCAACCTTTGCGCATAACTTTGCGATCGCGTCGCTGTCATTCGCATCGACATCCGATAGTTCTGCATACAATCGAAGCAGATCCAAATATTTGCGAATCTTCATGTCCGTCCAGACCTCGCCTCTGGAACCCGCGACCGACTGCTGCTCCAGTTGAACCGCGTGACTTCCGGAGAGAAAATCTTTCGAAAAGCCTTCCGGGATAATAAGGATATAATCCGCTTCCTCATTAAAGAGTGCGTCCAACATCTCTTCCTCGGTATCGACCGGCGCGATCGGAATACTCGCTTTCTTCATGAAGTCCGCAAAAGCGTCGGCAATGACGTTACCGCTGTCCTCGTTGATGATCATCACGCTTCTCTTCACTTCCGAAAACGCGGAGCTCCCTTCGGAAGCTTGCGTGCCGGACATCAATACTAAAAAGCCGACAAAGACGAACAAATAGATGCTTAATACATGGAGGTTTTTACGAATCGTTTTGATGATGATTTTAAATACTTGCATATTTCTGCCTCCTCAGAACCAAAATTACGATCGTATAAAAGACGATGCTGATTCCGATCATCAGTGCCATCCCGAAATAGAATCGCTCGTTATTGTTGAAATAATAGATCGCGTAGAAGGTATTGGCGATCAGGTTGCCGGGAAGCGCGTATTTAAATACGGGGACCGCCTTTTCGACGGCGACCTTGACACTGTGTTGCATCATCCCCGAAAGAAACGACAGGATCATGCTGAAGCTGATGATGATCGCGATTTTTATACCTTCACCCGCCTTCACCACAGCCCCGACCAGCGCTCCGAAGGATATGCCGAGACAACAGCCGGCAAAGGCGGCCGCGAGGATCATTCCGATCCGATCCCCGATGTTGATGCGAAGGACAAATACCAGATACGCAAGCAGGATCAGTATCGACAAGTATTGTACCAACGTGACCGACAGCATCGAACTTCCGAACAACTTAAGCTTCGGTACCGGAGAAACATTCTGACGCGCGGCAAGCTGGGACTGGTTCGCTTGGATGTGCATGATCTCCTTCTGTCCCTGAAACGCGCCGTACAAACAGGTCATCGCGATCAAACTGTAAAAATAGACCAATATTGAATCCGGCTTGTCGCGTCCGGCGAAGGTTGAAGTTGTGTATTGAACTTCTTTTTGAAGAAGTGCCGATACTTCCTGAATGGCTGCCGGATTATCTCTCGCGATATCCTCTATGGCAGAGCTGATTTGTCCATATTGGTCAAAGAAACTCTTAATGATCGTCTGGTTGAACCCGGAGCCCGCTAAATGAAGAATGACTCTGTCGGTAACCTCCGCGTATCCGCTGATTTCCTGGTTGTGAAGCGCTACCTCGGCAGCCTCTTTCGACTCAAACACGGTCACACGGAATAAATCAATATCCTTGGATTGCTTGGCCGACTGAATGCTCTCCATTAGGTACGGATCCCCGGCATAAGCCGCGTTCTCATAGACTCCGACGTTAACGGTCTCGAAGGTGACGGTGTTGCTGGTGATATTCGGAAACACAAGTCCGAAAAAAGTCGCGAGAAAAAGCGGAAAAGCGAGCGTCCAGAAAAGTGTAGAGATATCCCGGACATTGGATTTCATACGATACCCGAAAATATTCCAAAACATTTTCATCCCCCCTATAGGTCCCGAAGTTCTTTGCCGGTGATTTCCAAAAACACATCGTTTAACGTCGGAAGTTCGCAATAAATAACTCCGGTTTGGATCTCCCGTTTCTTTAACTCGGCAAGGATCTCTCCGAGTCCGTTCTTACCGACCTCGGTCTTTATCAGTAATCGATTCTCCTTACACTCCACCGAAGCGACGTGCGGCATGGCACCAACCCAGTCAACAGCTTCCTCCGGGCGACCGGACAAAAACTCCACGGTGATTTTTTCGCCGATCCGGATCATTCCCTTGAGTTCTTCCTTTGTGCCCTGCGCGATGATCTTCCCCTTATCCAGGATGCAGATCCGCGAGCAGATCTGCTCGACCTCTTCCATGTAATGAGACGTATAGATCACGGTCGCGCCTTCCTTATTCAGACGTACGATCCCTTCCAGAATACTGTTCCGACTCTGCGGGTCGACGGCAACGGTCGGCTCGTCCAAAATGATGAGCTTCGGCTTGTGAGCGATACCGCAGGCGATGTTTAAGCGGCGAAGAAGTCCGCCGCTGAGTTTTTTGGGGTAGAATTTACGAAAATCGGACAAACCGACGAATTCGATCGCCTCGTTGACGAGTTTTTTGCGTTCATCCTTGTCGGTGACATATAAGCCGCAGAAAAAATCGATGTTCTCGACGACCGTCAGTTCCTCGACGACCGCGACATTTTGCATCACGATGCCGATGTCTCTCTTTAAGTGATACGACGACGGCGTCATCTTTTCGCCAAAGACCTCGATATCTCCCTTGTCAAACGACAGAAGCGAAAGGATGCAGTTGATCGCAGTGGTCTTACCCGATCCGTTCGGACCGAGCAATCCGAAAATTTCGCCTTCGCGCACCTCTAAATCAAGATGGTCCAGCGCGATCAAATCACCGTACCTTTTAACCAGATTGGATACCTTAACGATCATATTTCCTCCTTTGGGGGAATCCTCTTCCCACCTGCACCTTTTGTCATGGTGTCATTATAGGCGCTTGCATTTCGCGACATAAGTGACATCCCTCCGGTTTCTCTCATGACAAATGTCATTTCTTTCATTTGCAGGCATGGTAAAATGATGAAAAGTGATATCTTAACTGTCGCATGGGAGTTTTTTTCGAAAATGAACAGAATGATCGACCGGCTCCTTCTATTATTGTTTTGTTCTATGGCCTTGCTGACCAAGAATGTCAATGAGTATTCGTCCGTGTACATCCTGGTGGCGATAACTCTGGTCGCAATCGATTTTTATTTCGAATCGGAGCGGGTATCCCTGATCCTGTTCATCCTGTCGATCATTGGAAGTGTGTTTCTGCCGGACGCATTCTTCTGCCTTCCCCTGATCATCTACGGATTGTTTGGCGGCCGTTACCGCTGGTTGTCCCTCCTTGCGTTGATCCCGTTCTTCGTTCATCTGCCGGATTACTCGACTTGGGCTTTCGCGATGCCGGCTCTTTTCCTCTTATCCGCTTATCTCTCTTTATCCACCGCTGCATCCGAAAAAAGGATCCGGGACAATAACGCGCTCCGCGATCTGAACGCGGAGAAGCAGCTTGAACTTGAACAAGCCAATCAGGAACTCATGGAACGGAAGGACTTCGAGGTCCACGCCGCCACCTTGGAGGAAAGAAACCGCATCGCCCGTGAGCTTCACGACAGTATCGGACATGTCCTTACCAGCGCCTTACTGCAGACCGGCGCCCTGATCGCGACCTGCACCGACGATAAGATGAAGCAACCGCTCACCGATCTGAAGGGTTCTCTGACCGACGGGATGAATCAGGTCCGTTCGAGCATTCATGACCTGCATGAGGAATCCGAGGACCTTTACGCCTCGGTTCAGGCAATCATCCGCAATTTCTCGTTCTGCCCGGTTAAACTTCTATATAACTTGGATACAGTTCCCGACCGGCCGATTCGCAACACATTTATCGCCGTCATCAAAGAGAGCTTATCCAACATCGCGCGTCACTCCGACGCGACGGAGGCCATTGTATCGATCAGGGAACACCCGGCACTCTATCAGTTGTCCGTTCGTGACAACGGAAGCGTCATCGGAGGCTCCGTCGGAGACCTCGAGAAAAGCCGGGGCATGGGGCTTCTGGGGATCGAGAAGAGAGTGGAAATTTTGAAAGGGAATGTCGTTTTTCGAAAACAAGGCGGCTTTGAAATCTTTATTTCTGTGCCGAAGGAGCAAACATGAAAATCATCATTATCGACGACGACCCGCTCGTGTCGTCCGCTCTTCAAACGATCCTCGAAGCGGATCCCGAGATCACCGTTGCGGCCGTGGGGCGTGACGGGAGTGAGGCCTTGGCACTTTATCGGACCCACAAGCCCGATATCCTTCTTCTGGATATTCGTATGAAGAACATATCCGGCCTTGCGGCCGGCGAAGCGGTCCTCGGCGAATTTCCGGACGCCCGGATTCTTTTCCTGACCACCTTTTCGGACGACGAATACATCATCCACGCATTGCGGATCGGCGCGCGCGGTTACCTTCTGAAGCAGGATTTCGACTCGATCGCACCCGCGCTTAAGGCGGTCATGACCGGGCAGAGCGTGTTCGGAGAAGAGATCGTTTCCAGGATCCCGCTGATGTCGAGGACTCCGGACAAACCGGATTCCGGCGCCTTTTCCGAACTGACCGAAAAGGAGTTGGATATTCTGAGGCTGTTGGGCGACGGTATGAGTAACAAGGAGATTTCCGAGAGACTTTTCATCGGAGAGGGAACCGTCCGCAACATCATCAGTACGATTTTAGATAAACTCAACCTAAAAAGCCGTACTCAACTGGCAATATTTTACATAAAGAACTCATGACCGCCCGACGTTGGTTTTCCGCAAAAGAATAAGACATTTTCGATTATTCGTATTATAATTGTAAGGCACGAAACGTTTGGAGGAACTGTCCCTGATGAATATCGCGATCGTTACCGACACCTATTTCCCGGATATCAACGGGGTTACGTCGTCGATTTTCACACTTTCCGAATCCTTGAGGAACCTCGGTCACAAGGTATACATTTTTACTGTTTCGGAACCGAAGAAAATGCTGGCAAAACTTAAGGAAGACTCTACGATTTATCGTTTCCCGAGCATTCCGATTTTTTTTATTAAACCACACAGAGCGACCGCACCCTTCTCAGCGCGCGTCATGCGACTGATGAAAGAGCTTGAAATTGACATCATCCATACGCAAACCGAGTTCTTCATGGGCTTCGTCGGGATGAACGCGTCCCTTTATATGCATTTGCCCATAATCCATACATACCATACAATGCTTGAAGACTATACTCACTACATCGCGAAGGGTTATCTTGCTACTCCGAAGATGGCTCAGGTCTTCAGCCGGGTTTTCTGCAACATGACCGATTCGGTGATCGTTCCGACCGCGAAGGTTGAGAAATCACTGAAAGCATACGGAGTTCAGCGGCCGATATATGTCATTCCGACCGGGATCGATCTGGAGCCGTTTCGAAGAAGCCGCTACGGAGAAGACGATATTGCGTCTTTAAAGCGTTCGCTCGGTATCGACCCGAAGCACAAGATCATTCTCTGTCTCGGTCGTGTCGCGCAAGAGAAAAGCATTGATATGGTCATACGGTCTATGCCGGAAATTGCGTCCCGCCATGCGGATGTACGCATGCTTGTCGTCGGAACCGGCCCCGCTCTTCCTTCTCTGAAGTCGCTTGCCGCTTCTCTTGGTGTCGCCGATCGCGTAACTTTTGCGGGATCCGCACCCTATAATGAAATCGGGAAGTATTATCGGCTCGGTGATATCTTCATTTCCTGCTCCGTAACGGAAACTCAGGGATTGACTTATTATGAAGCCATGGCTTCCGGACTGCCCGTCGTTGCTCGTCTTGATGACAGCGTCAGTAGTCTGCTCCGGGACGGGTACAATGCTCGTTTATTCGGCGAACCGGAAGCGATCCCCTCTATCGTTGACGATCTATTGATGAACAATGAGGCCTTAATGCGATATTCGACAAACGCCCTCCAATCCGTGCAGGAGTACTCGGCAACTACATTTGCGGAGCGTGTCCTCGTTGCATATTCGGCAACCATCGACCGGGACCGGGTTCATCGCGAGTCCAAAAAGCCCGTCCCCCTTCGGTTCCCTGTTTCGGAGGCCTTGCGTAAAGTAAAGCTGATCATGCCTCACCCGTCACGTTTTCGCGACCGCGGAATAAAATAATTCCTCTTCTCTCTGCTTTCACTGAACGGATAGGCCGTCGCGTCTATCTAAAGGAAATACCGGCTGATTGATAAACAAAAATCGCCCGCAATCGGTTCGATTCTCGCGACACGAACGATTTGTCCGGTAGCGGAGTCGATTCCCGTTGCGGGCGTTTAATCCGAAGCAACCATGGTCTATTTTTCAGAGAAACGTATGTCTCCGGACGTCGTTTTGATCGTCAGCCGATACTCCGGGTTCTCTCCGATCGTACCTTTTGTCGAACTTTTGGATATCTTGGCGTTGTCAAGCGAAACGTCCGTATCGATTTCGCCGCTTATCACGTAGAACTCCAATCGCAATGATGTTCCTTCCGCGACCGAAACGTCGATTTCTCCGGAGATGGCTTCCACGGAAAGATCGGAAGACACTTCTGTGGCATAAACCCGAATGCTTCCGGATGTTGTGGAAATCGATCCGCCGCCGGTATACTCGCCGATTTTGATGTCGCCTGAAACCGCTTTGATCGTACCCGTACCGATCACTTTCTCAATCGTGATATCTCCCGAAGTTGCTTTAACGGTCAGTTCATCCGCTTCGATCGTCCTGCAGGAATAGTCACCGGAGGATGTTTCAAGCGACAACCGATCCGCAGACAGGTTCAAACACCTCAAATCGCCGGAAGAGACCTTCAACATGAATTCCTCGAATCTAAAATCATCGGTCATCTCCATATCGCCCGACGCGCATTTGTAGTCCACTCTTCCGGAGAAGGAGTCCGGAATATAAACAGTCACTTCGCGTTTGCTCACGACAGAAAAAACAAATATCTTTCTCTTCTGCTCGATCCGAAGTTGACCGGAATCCTCGGATACCATCACTTGAGGATCATCCTTTTCCGATTCGGGACCGACGTAGATTACGCGGAAATCTCCGTCCTCCGATTTTCGAAAAACAACGTCCGCGGATGCCAGGTCGATATTGATTTCACTGAATTCCTTGCTCTCAAAGGTCTGGTCCGATATCGTGATCGAGGGACCGAAGCGGGCAAACCGAAATGACCCGTTCCCCGACAGAAAGAAAATCAAGATTCCGAGGATCGTCAACACGCCGACGATCAGAATGATCAGGAGTATGGTTCGAAGTGTTTTCATTTTTTCTCCTTTCTCATCTCAAAGAGGATACTGACAATCCCCTCGATCATGAATCCGGCGACAAAAATCAGCCATGTGATGTGCCAGGCTTTTGTTGTAAAACTGAGAAGAAAATAGATGATAGCGATGAGCGGC
>JAAYIQ010000104.1 GCA_012523365.1 Clostridiaceae bacterium | reverse complement strand
GTATACCGTCAAATGCGATCGGTGATGGACACATGGGAGATGAGCCGGTCCCGTTCCGAGTTTTCGAGCGGGCAAAGCGAATGGGAGGTCATCGTCAACTTTCTCCTGATTACGGACCATAAGGTGCTCTTGCGCATATCGAGAAAGTTAATCAATCATCTGCTTCTTAACGGTGTGAATGAGGCCTCGGATATCCTGAACGAGTCCAAGTCTTTTTCGAGATTACAAGGGGATTATGTCAATTATCCGTCCGCGAAGGAATCATTGGAAGATGTGCCGCTAATATGCGGGAAGGCATTCGGATTGGCCAGGAAGCACATTTCCGGCGAAGAGATAACGATTCTCGTCAAGGACTGGATCCAGGAGGAACGCGCCTACTCGTTGATCAAGGCAATCAACTCCGTTCCCCCGTCTTTACGCAATATCATCGAAGAGATCAAGCGATTCCGGAAAAATACGTCCAATGATCCTCTGGCGTATTCCGCCCAGGAGCGGTGGATCAGCGTCAGCCTGATCAATTTGATTTTATCCGGCGGTCCGGATTTTGTGAATGTTGCGAAACAGTTTATCAGTCATC
Source organism: Clostridiaceae bacterium (assembly GCA_012523365.1). Classification (GTDB taxonomy): domain Bacteria; phylum Bacillota; class Clostridia; order Saccharofermentanales; family Saccharofermentanaceae; genus JAAYCT01. The sequence continues at coordinate 7,024 of JAAYIQ010000104.1, read as the reverse complement.
GGGACTTTTTCGAGATCGTTGACCGGATGATTATTCCGCTTCAGAGCCAGGGAACGCTCGGCGGAAAGGGAAGCGGCTTATTTCTCGCACAGAAAATTCTCGAAAAGGAGTCGGTTAACGAACCCATTTTGCGTTCGATTCGTATTCCGAAGACTTGGTACATTGTAACCGACGCAATCACGGAATTCCTCCAATACAATAATTTGGAGGAATTGAACGAGCAGAAATACAAGGAGATCCAAGAGGCCCGAATCGAATACCCCGGCATCATGCAATTGATCAAGAACAGTGTCTTACCTCCGGAGATTATCAAAAGTTTGTCTACCGTTCTTGACGATATCGGAGAGACGCCGATCATTGTCCGTTCTTCCAGCAAATTGGAGGATCACAGCGGATCGACATTTTCGGGCAAATACAAGAGCCTGTTCCTCTCGAACCGTGGAAGCAAACAGGAGCGCCTTGAGGCCCTTCAGGATGCGGTTCTTGAGGTTTATGCGTCGGTTTTCAGCCCGGATCCGATCCAATATCGTATTGAGCGAGGACTTCTGGACATCCACGAGGAAATGGGGATACTGATCCAAGAGGTGGTCGGGAATGTCGTGGGGAAGTATTTCTTTCCACTGTTTGCCGGCGTCGCGTTCAGCAACAATGAATATCGATGGTCCCCTCGAATCAAGCGTGAGGACGGTCTGATAAGGATGACAGCCGGATTGGGAACGAGAGCCGTCGATCGCTTAAGCGATGATTTTACGATTCTCGTTTCGCCCGGACAGCCCGGAATACGTGTAAATACGGTTCCGGAGGAGATCAAAAGGTATGCACCACGCAAGATCGACCTGATCAATCTGGAAACGGGACAACTCGAGACGGCCGACATTCGCGCTATCTTACGGGAGTGCGGAGAGCAGATCCCTGAGGTTGAGAAGATGGTCTCGCTCTATGAGCGTGACAACCTGATGCAGAAGAGCCGCTTCGACATCAATTTTGAGAGAGACGATACGGTCGTGACCTTTGAAGGAATTATATCATCGACTGAGACGGTACGTCTGATTGGCACTATTTTGAGGGTGTTGGGCGAAAAGACCGGAATGCCGGTCGACATCGAATTCGCATCCGACGGGAAAGATCTGTATTTGCTTCAGAGCCGGCCTCAAAGTTTCTCGGAGGAACACGCACCGGCTTCAATCCCGCGGGATGTCGCCGAGAAGGACATCCTGTTTTCGGCCAAAAAGTACATCGGTAACGGGCGGATCGACAATATTTCGCATGTCGTCTATGTCGATCCGGACGGATACAATCAGATCGAAAATATCGATGATCTGAGAACGATCGGGAAAGTGATCGGAAAACTGAACCGAACTCTTCCGAGGCGTCAGTTTGCTCTGGTCGGGCCCGGCCGGTGGGGAAGTCGCGGAGATATTCGGCTGGGAGTCAACGTCACCTACTCGGATATTTCAAATACCGCGATACTGATTGAGGTGGCCCGTAACCGAACCGGTTATTTACCGGAATTGTCCTTCGGAACACATTTTTTCCAAGATTTGGTAGAAGCGGAAATTTCGTATCTTCCGCTCTATCCGGATGATGATAATATTTTTAACGAATCCTTCTTCTCCGGATCCGAGAATAAATTGGGCGAGCTTCTCCCCGAATATGTTCGTTTTTCTGATATTATACGTGTGATCAATATTCCGGAGACAACATTTGGTCGGGTGATGAGCATATTAATGAACGCCGAACTTGAGGAAGCGGTCGGCATTCTCTCCGAAGAGGTAGCCGAGAGACGAACCCCGCAGCGCAAACCGCATTTTGATGAACAGATTCGCGACGAAGGCGCATGGCGCTGGCGCTTACATATGGCAGAACGTATGGCGGCTGCGCTGGATCCTCACCGATTCGGAGTGAAAGCTGTTTACCTGATCGGCAGTACCAAGAACGGTACAGCCGGCCCGGGCAGTGATATTGATTTGTTGATTCATTTTGAGGGAACAACGGAGCAGAAAGCCGATCTTCGTTTGTGGCTGGACGGTTGGAGCCTGTCGCTTTCCGAGATGAATTACCTTAAATCCGGTTACCATATTGACGGAATATTGGATGTGCACTTTGTCACCGATGAAGATATCGGCAGTAAGGACAGTTTCGCGATCCGCATCGAGTCTCCTACGGATCCGGCATATCGGCTCAAACTCATGGGTGAGTAAAATTGCTTTTCGAGTGATACTACGGGTATTTTCGCGATAAAGTTGATACATTTTTCTTTTTGATAGTCTGTCGGCCACAGTACCGGAATATGATTTGTTTTCAATCGCAAAAACATCGGGAGCGTCGGGCATGGAGTTATTCGGACAGATTGTGATCGTCGGGGCAATCGTTTATGGAATCGTCTTTCTGGTTCTTGCCCTTTTCGGGGTGAAAGTCAGCAAGCGAATCGTGCTGTTCCGAAGGATACTGTTGATCGTTTTTGTCATCCTGCTTCTTGTCGTTCTGATTATTCGTCCTTTTTCGGATACATGTCCGCTGGAGAGTGCGGATGAGACAAGTCCTTTTTATTCGGTTCAATCGAGCTGATTTTCGAGCGGGATTCAACTGAAATATTAGGAGTAGCCGATTTCTTTTCGTGATATACTCATAGCAATCGGCGCAACCGAGTGCCGACATCGTTCGATCAAACATTTGCTAAGGAGCCGAGCATGTTGAACAAATTTAACAGCAATTTTTCGAGAAACCGAGCGGTTGGCTGTCGAATCGCGGCAGTTATTCTGGTGATCACATTTTTGATGAGCGTCGCGACGGCTTGCGATACCGTCGATCCTTCCGGCACGGTCACTCCGTCGGATACGGATGCACCGATTTCGACGAACGGCACAACAGAGAAACCGACACCGACCAAGACTCCGACACCGACTCCGACCGAAGCACCGGATCTCCCCGGCGTTCTTCCTCATGAAGCGCTGGTGAAACATATTTATACGGCTGACCCGTCCGCACATGTGTTTGACGGGAAACTCTATATTTACGGATCCCATGATCAGGACCAGTTGTTTCCGTCGGACAATGACGGCGGCAGTTATCAGATGATTGACTACCACGTTTTGTCTCTTGACGGTTTCGAGAACGATCCGGTTGATCATGGCGTCGCATTCGGGGTGGAGGATATTCCCTGGGCCGAGAAGCAGTTGTGGGCACCGGACTGTGCTTATAAGGACGGCACGTATTACTTCTATTTTCCCGCAAAGGATTACGACGGCATTTTTCGTATCGGTGTCGCCACATCGGATAAACCCGAAGGGCCCTTTACCCCGGAAGAAAATTATATTCCGGATAGTTTCAGCATGGACCCGAGCGTTTTTATCGATGACGACGGACAGGCGTATATGGTATTCGGCGGGATCTGGGGCGGACAATTAGAATATTGGCAAAGTGGCGAATATAACAGGAGAGACACCGCTCCGGGAGGCAATAATCCCGCGCTCGGTCCGATGATCGCAAAAATGGACGACGACATGCTCTCATACGACGGTAAGCCGACCGAGATTCAGATTCTGGACGAGAACGGAGATCCGATCCCTGCAAATTCGGAAAAACGCAGGTTTTTCGAGGGGGCGTGGCTTCATAAGTATAACGGGTTGTATTACCTCTCATATTCTACCGGAACGACACATCTTCTGGTGTACGCCACAAGTGATGATCCGATGGGGCCTTATACTTACAGAGGAAAGATCATGGATCCGGTCAAGGGCTGGACTACACATCACTCGATTGTTTTCTATGATGGCCAATGGTATCTCTTTTACCATGATGCCCTGTTATCCGGTCATGATTCACAGCGCAACATCAAATATGCTCCCCTTTATTACAATGAGGACGGAACGATTCAAGAAGTGGAGCGCCCCTGATTTTGACCGAAATGAGTGGATCCGTGCCGGAAATCTCTCCGAATTCGATAAATTTATCAATTGTTCATAATATCTTGTTTTCTGGTATACCAGTTCATTGTATCTGTGAAACATTAGTAATATACTGATAGAAAAACGCGGAGGCATTTATGCACGTAACGGAGAGACTTCCGAAGGAAACGGCGCGGGAGTATGCGCTCAGAGTCCTTAAGGAAAACATTATTTCGTTGGAATTAGCACCCGGCAGTATGGTCAGTGAAAATGAACTTTCTTCGGAATTGGGTCTTTCCCGTACGCCTGTACGCGAAGCCCTGATTGATTTGAGCAAGACTCAGATCGTCGATGTCCTTCCGCAACGCGGCAGTCGCATCTCGCTGATTGACTACAATTATGTCGAAGAGAGTCGCTTCCTCAGGAGTGTATTGGAAAGTGCCGTCGTTGAACTCATCTGCGAAAGTGAGATCCCCATGGATCTGACCAATTTGGAGCACAATCTCAAGTTGCAACAGTTTTATCTTGAGAATGAAGGACTCGATAAGCTCCTGCAGTTGGACAATGAATTCCATCGCGAGATGTTCCGCCTTGCCAATAAGATGCAGACCTATCATCTGATGGACAGCATGACGGCACATTTTGACCGTGTTCGAACAATGAGTCTTTCGGCGATCAAGGATATAAAAATTGTCGGCGACCACGCCGCTCTTCTTCAAGCCTTGCGCGATCGCAGCGCGGCGGATGCGAAAGTGGTGATTGCCAAGCACCTGTCGCGATACAAAATCGACGAGCAGGCGATTCGCAGTGAGTATCCGAGTTTCTTTAAGTAGGCTCCGGGTGATCATGGAATAATTTCGGTTTTTATGCGGGGGGGATCTTGGATCCCCCTTTTATATTCCGGATCCGGGGTGATTATGGAATCGCCCCTGATTCTTAAATGAGTGATTACCGGATCCCGTAAACTCCGATATCAGCAAGAGATCAGTGGAGTGGCTCGACGTATTTGCCCGCTTGATTCAGAAAATTATTGATTACATGATAAAGGTCACCGTACTCGTTATAGTGAAATGCCGATCCTGTCGTGCCGATATGGCCGAAAATATATACGCTGGAGCCATTAATACCGATGATCTTCATCCTGCGGTATAAATAACGGATCTCGCCCGGAGTGGGGCAGACTCCGACGGACGTCATCTGAATTCGTCGTATTTGATCCAAAGAAAAAACTTCTCCGTCGATTTGAATCATTCTGTCGGTTATTCGAATGTTGCTCGGGATTTTTTTGACTTTGAAACGATAAGAGAACCATATCGGTACGAGAAACACGGACAGAATGAGCAAGATGATCAAAGAAGCGACGAGAATATTCCCCGGCATGCGTGCGGACGGGACTCCCGTAACGATCGGAACTATGACGGCCATGGACAGAGACAGTACGATAAAAATGACCAGTAAAGCTTTTCCCCCATGTATTAGACGAAATGATTTGATTGCATTCTTTTTGGGAAATATGAATTCGAATCCTCCGAAAGGAAATCCGTCTTCGTGTACTACATCTTCGGAAACCTTTCTTTCAGAGGCAACTCCGGCCTCCGCAGGCCCGCCGATTGACATAGCGGGAGCGATGTTTTGGCCACTTACCCGGTAGATCTCTGTCATTAAAGCGTTGTAGGTGTTGATTGATAAGAAGGGGAATCGGAATTTTTGTGTCTGCCCGACGGGAAATGTGACCTGCAAATATCTGTATTCAATGGGTATGGTATATTGATAATAATCGGTTCTGAAGAGCGCTTGGAATTGGTGATTCGCGATCGGAATGACGCGAAAAGCGCGCCCGAATCGTACCCATCGGATATCCTGTTCGGTCACTTCGATGGTCGCAGGCATAAATGCCGCCCAGAAGATCGAAAGCAACGGAGATACAACTCCGATCAGTATGACGGCAACCGCGATGTCTTCTCTTGATCGGGCAATTGACAGCACAAAAAAGGATATCAGCTCTAGAACAGAAAGCACAATGATCGTTGTTTTCAAAACGAAGAGGATACTGGATTTGAAAGTTCTTGTTGACATGACTTACCCCCCCCCATAATGATGTTATTCTATCAAAAAATATCACCATAAAATAGGCGTAGAAGAGTTTCGGAAAATGAAAAGCCGCGTGGCGCGGCTTTTTAAGCATCAAAGCGATCCGATGAACCCATCCGCCTGAAAGAGCGGAGAAAGATTTACTGTTGTAGAAAGACCACCGCTTTACCGGCGTTCCGAAGCATGGCGTTTATTGAAAAAACCAGAGCGCCGTAGTCTTTGAATTCAACACATTTTTTAATGCGGGCGTAATGACCGAGCAGATATTCTTTACGGCCTTCGGTGCCGGTAATGGTCATTTTGCGAAGAAGAGTACGGACTGCATTCGGGTTCGGAAACGTCACCAATGGCGTCATTTCAACCCGATAGATTTGCGATAGGTGAAAGATTTGTTCATCGATTTTGATGGAATTTTCGGTAATCCTGATCGTCTCCGGAATTATCGAGATTTTTTTAGCGTATGACAACCGCATGGAGAAGACGATCGCAGCCAATACTACTGCCGATATGATGGCGAAGAGTCCGATGGTCCGGGTATGGTTCATGGATGGTATCCCCATTACAATCGGGGTCAGTATCGCCGCAGGGATAAGCAGGATCGTGAAGGAAAGAAGAATGGTGTTTCGGAGAAATTCGGAGTGAAGGGTCTTACGAAGCGCTTCCTTCGGGAAAGAATACTGAGCTCCTCCGAACGGCAGTTCCGGTGCTTCGTTGGCTGCGGGAAGATCTTGAACATCACCGGAAGGTAAGGCTTTGACGTATTGTCCGCTCAATTGAAGGATTTCGGAAATGAAACGGTGGTAGGTATTTTTCGAAAAGGATGAACAATAATGATCTTTTGTGGTCCCGTCGGGGTATAGTACTCTCAAATACCGGTATTCGACGGGAATGACAAATTGATACCGAATTGTGTGAATGTAGGAGGTGAAATGATGATTTGCGAAAGGGATGACGCGAAAGGGTCGTCCCATGCGAAGGAAGCGAATTTCCGTATCGGTCAGCTCGATCTTCAGATGCCTCATGAGCTGAATAAAAACGGCCAGTGC
>JAAYIQ010000103.1 GCA_012523365.1 Clostridiaceae bacterium | reverse complement strand
GTTCATCGGAGTGTTCAATGCTTTCCTCCTGCTCTTCAGCAATTTCATTCTTTTCCTCGCCCGGACTTCCGACCGCCCTCGCGGGTCGTTCCGCGGTAATTCCGGAGAGAAAGGCGGCAATTCGTCCCCCGGTTTTCACCTTCGGGGAGTCCGGCTTCTTCGGCAACAAAACGGCTTGGCGTCCCGTTACATCGTTAAGAAGAAGCTGATCGGCCAGGTAGGCGTTTCTGTAAAATCGAAATATCTGGGTCGCAATATAGGAGACGATCAGAAGCGGCAGTAAAAGCTTCCCGATGCCTACCGCTTTCCCGGGCGGGAAAAGTACCGAGATCCCGACCATCGGTGCGTTGACCAACTCATACAGGCGACGAAAAAAACCATCCAACAAAGATGTCGTCAAATTGGGATCCGATCCCGGCGTCGCGGTGGAAAGCCTCGGAAGAACGATACCGGGTAAATACGCGAGGGCAGAATAAATCACCCCTCCGAGCAGACATGTCAAACGCCTGAAGTACGCGGAATAAGCGCAAAGCATGAACCAGAACAGCACGAATATTACGCTCATGATGCGTTCCGCAACCGAAACGGACCGGTAGAATATCTGGCCGTACGCGAAATAAATCGGGAACAGCACCACAAAAACCAGTGCGAACAGCACAAAAAACAGGAACACACTGACTATCACGTCTCGTCTCATGGTCTCCTCCGCCTTCCCGTTCCGGTTCAATCTCATCGGTCAACCGTGCTTCCGAAGGCACCTGCCAAAGAATACTAAGATTGTCGGCTAAATCGGTTTAACCGTCAATAGTCCGTCGAGGGGGTCCTTGCCGAAGCTTTGCCCGATTCCCGAAAAAGTCTTTCAATGCTCTTATGACAGGTAAACATGATCACCTGTCTCTTTTGAGAAAGTTGTTTGAGGACCGACACCGCCCTTTTCGCGCGGTCCTCGTCGTATTGGACCAGCGCATCGTCCAGAAATACCGGCAGTCCGTCCTCCGAAGCATCGATCAAATCCGCGATCGCAAGTCTCAGTGCCAGGTAAATCTGATCCACCGTTCCGGCACTGAAATAATCGGCCGCCCGGTATACTCCGTCCGGAGCGTCGGCGATTTCCACCCGAAACCCCTTATCAAACCGAAGCGCCGAATACCGCTCGCCGGTAAGTTCGGAAAGATACCGTCCGGCAATCTCGTTCACCATCGGTGCGAAGAGGCTTTCCATGGCCCGTGATGCCTCGCTCATCGCCCCGGACGAGAGCTCCAGCGCACGATAATATTCACGCGCCCGCCCGATCCGGTCCGCCAAAGTCGCCTTCTTCTCTTCGATTTCCGACGGATTGACGGATCGGGACATCTGACTCTCGGCTTGACCCTGAAGTTTGGATGCCTCTTCGCGAAGACGACCGATTCGACCAAGGATCCGTCCTTCCTCGGCGCGCAGGTTTTCCGCCTCCTCCGCCGCGCAGGTCAACGCTTCCGTCACCTTGTTTTCTTCTTGCTTAATATCGGCAAGTTGACGACGGTTCTCATTCAGTTCCGTCTCCGGATCCTCCGCGTCTTCCCGGTTCGCCTGCCCGGGCTCTTCGGTGTTGTTTATGCATTCCGGGGAGTTTTCAAGACGATCCTCATCCCGCAGGAGATCGATCTCGTCTCGTATTTTCCGGATCCGTACGTCGGCGCCGGCAATTCGCTCCGAGATGAAACGCATCTCCGTCTCCTTTCGGATTCGCTCGTTCCGGAACCACTCCGTTAAGCGTTCGACCGCCGTTTCCGCATCACGTTCCGATAAGGCGGCCTCCGGGATCGTCGCACGAATCACGGCGAGTCGGCCGTCGTAATCCGCTTTCCCGGCGGCGAAATCCGCGTTCTCCGCCCGCCTTCTCAGAAAAAGAATCGCTGTCCGGGATATCGGGATCGCGGCGGGAAGAAGCGCAATCGTCAGGAGTAAGAACACCGGCTCCCGTACGATCGCCGAAATGACGAATCCGGCGGCAGCGATGAGCAACAACGTCAGAGATACGAGGATCGGAAGGAAAACACTTTTCCGGAATTGATCGGCCCCCGCGTCCGCCGCTTCCCGCGAGAAGGCAATACCCTCTTCGTCCAATCGGTCGGACTCTTCCCGGAGTCGCTCGCTCTGCTCCTTATATACATCGCGAGTCCGAATCAGTCCCGGGAGATCGTTGTCATAACGATCGGTCAGCGACTCCAGTTCGCGTTCGTTACGTTTCAATTCAATGCCGTATCGCTCGGAAACACCGATGAGTTCGGCATTCTCGCGCTCCAATTCAGTGATTCTCGAAGCCCTCCGATCGGACCGGCGCTTCCTTTCCGACTCCTGTTCCACTCGTTTCCTGATTATATCTTCGAGCGCCTTGGCACGCTCCTCCCTGCGAATCCGTTCGGCGGTAAGCTCTGCCAATAATGTTCTCGAGGATTTGATCACCGCCTCTTTTCCTGCTATTTTCTCAAAAAGCGGCAATCTTTCCGATCGCTCAATTTCCTCCGCCTCCAGCATCTTTTGCTCCGCCTGCGCGGTGGTTTGCTCCGCCTCCGAAATCAACTCCTCCGCCTTCAACAGAAGAGCGTTCATTTCCTCTTCGTCCTTCTCCATCGCGTGAATCAGACCGCCGCCGCGTACCGTGCTCAAATCGTTCGCCGCGGCTTTGAGATTCTTGTCTGCGGTTTCAAACGAGAAATGTTCACTGCCGGAAGCCGCCAGATTCGCAAGCCGGTTCGCGACCGACCCGGTATCGCGATCGGTCATATCCAAATTCGAGGCAAGCTGTCCGACAAAAAAAGTATTTACGAACTCCGCTTCACCCAGGTCAAACAAATATTCACCGATCTCGCTGTCTCCGATATCTTCCGCCGTTCCGGTCAGTCCGTCCCGGAGAACCGTCCGGTCGTCCGATTTTCTCCCCGAAAAGATCCGTTCGATCCGATACGTTCTCCCGTTATGCGAAAATGAGATCGTACCGCCGTAAGCACCCGGGTTCCAAGGGGCGTATTTGGCCCGCCCGTACTCCCGAACCTCCTTGGAGGAACGTTTCTGAAACCCGTAAAACATCGCGCGAATAAAGGCGAGAATCGTCGATTTCCCGAACTCGTTGTCCTTACGGATACAATTCATCCCGTCTTCGAAATCAGCCGTAAAATCCCGAAGCTTGCCGAAGGCGTCAATCCGCAAACTATGAATCTTCACGGTAGCGCACCTCTTTCTCGAAAGACAGCAACCCCAGTTTGATCGCCGTGTCGATCCGTTCGACCAGGGATCGGTCTCCCTTATTCTCGGCATCCTCACGTTTCTTCATCAGGATGTCAACAAAGACACCGCGGATCGATTTCTCCTTGCGGAGCAGTTCCGGCTCGACTTCCGCGATGGTTCGGTCGTACACCCGCGCATCAAAACATTGCTCGCGAAGAATGTTCCGCAGCGCCGCGGGGTCGGGAGAAAAATCCGGCGGAACCGCACCCGTCAAGGTTACGCGAAAGGCACTGTCGGCAAAATCGGCCGGATATTTTCCGGAAAGATACCGCTTCACCTCCGCAGTCAATTCCGATTGTGTGCCGCACCCGTCGACGGGAACGTCAACCGTATAAAAATTTCGTTTGTTGAGATATACGTATTCAAGGTCTGTCTGCCCCTTGCCGACCGTCCCGACATACACCCCGCGAGGTCCGGGCTCGTCGTATCCTCTCGCTTCCGGACATCCCGAATATGCGTATCGTGTTTTCCCTGCCGCACGTACTTCCGTCCGGTCATGGACGTGGCCGAGCGCGACGTAATCGGCGCCGCAGTGCTCAATCCATGCCTCGTGAATCGGATTGTACGATGACTCGGCTTTCCTGCCGGAAACCAATTCCCCGTGCATAACGACGAGATGGATCGATTTCGGATCTGTCCCGGGTGCCCGGAAAACTTGAAATCCGGGCGGACATAACGTGGAATTCTGTCGGATCCCCCGAAAAGCCGCACCCCAAACAACGGTATTGAGTTCTTCGCATACGACAGACTCCAGCTCCGATTTAAAAATATGGACGTTTTGCGGCCACTCCTCGGTCTCGTATGGACACAGTCGTGTGTACGGATCGTGATTCCCGGGCGATATGAAAATCCGCGTATCCGGTATCTCCGAAAAAGCGCGTAGCAGGTTCCTGTTCTGCTCCCGTGAAACGCGTGACGCATCCAACAGATCACCGGCGATTAGCAGGATCTGCGCTCCGCGATCCCGGCACAGGCCGACGATATCGTAAAATGTTCGTTGTTGCTCGTCCCGGCGCGCGGACGCCAACGCCGCCGGAAGCGTCGAAAACGGCGATCCCAGATGCAAGTCCGCTGTATGAACGATTCGAACCTTATGTGCCAATTCTCCTCCGATACCGACTCATGCGATCCTTATTACATTCATTATTCTAACATTTACGGAATACCCGCTCAACGCCGCTCTTGATATTTGCCTCGGAATAAATGTAAACTGTGTTTTGTCCGAAGCAATATTCATTGTACCGAATCCTCAGGAGTCTGTATGTCCCGAAAACGCACCCTTCGCAGAAAACTCTTTTTCAATGCAACTTCGCATTTGATTATTTTGGGAATTTTTCTTCTTTTTCAATTGCTCTTGATCGGGCTGTTGTCCCTATATCTTCAGAGTCTTTCAGCTTTGGTTCTCGGTGCTCTGTACTTGATCGGGCTCGCTGTTTGCGTATACGTCTCCGTTCGCCACGATAATCCCTCCACCCGGATTTTCTGGATGCTCCTGATCGCGGTTTTTCCCGCTTTCGGTGTCCTTCTATATATGATGTGGGGATTCCCGAGAAAGGCAAAGGGTGGTCTGGAGTCCTTGTCACACGAAGCCGCGACCAAGGCCCTGCTCGAATATGCGGAGCAGTCGGACGAAGCGGATGCCCGTCAAAGTTCCGCCCTGATCGACAACCCCCATGTCCGTCTGATATCCGATTACCTGACCCATCAGGATTTCCCGGTTTTCGGGCGGACGGGCATGACGTACTACGGAAGCGGCGAGGAGCTTTTCGAGGAGTGTCTTCGGGATATGGAGAACGCGCATCGCAGTATTTTTATGGCTTTTTTTATCATGAGAGACGGACTTCTCTGGGAGCGTTTCCACAAGATCCTGACTCGAAAGGCCGCCGAAGGGGTGGAAATCCGACTCTTGATCGACGACGCGGGGACGATGTTCAGCGTTTCGGACGAGATGGTCCGGACGCTTCGCAAAGAGGGCATTGACGTCCGGCTTTTCAATCCGACCCGACGGTATCTGAATAACCTCTATCTGAACTACCGAAACCACCAGAAATACATCATCATCGACTCGAATATCGGATATACGGGCGGAGTGAATCTGTCCGATGAATACGCGAACTATTCCTCTCCGCTCGGCTACTGGAAGGATTCGGGAATCCGGTTGATCGGTCGGGGGGTATTTTGTATGACGACTGCGTTCATCGCACTGTGGGATCTGACGGTAAAGAAGCTCAGCGATTCTTACGACCGTTATCGTCCGACAATCGAAGCGGAAACCGACGGCTTCTGCCACGTTTTTTACGACGGTCCGTTCAACAACCCCAAGAATCCCGCAGAGGGAACGATCATGCGTATGATCGAGACCGCGCACTCGTCACTTCTGATCGCGACCCCTTATCTGGCGGTTTCGCCGGAAATTGTCCATACGATCTGCCGCGTCGCCAGGAGCGGGGTGCGCGTCGCGCTTCTGGTGCCGTATCAGCTCGATCATTGGTATGTGTTTGAAGTCACGCGGAGTTATTTCCTGTCTTTGATGGAAGCAGGGGTTGAAATTTATCGTTTCTCTCCGGGCATGCAACACGCGAAAATGATCGCAGTCGACGAGACACACGCACTGGTCAGCTCGATCAATCTCGATAACCGGAGTTTCTATATTCAATATGAGGACGGTGTCTGGGTTTTCGGAAACGAGATTGCCCGTCATGTGCACAGCGACATTGAAGCCGCGATCGCAAAGAGTTGTCGGGTGACGATCCCGGAAATCCGCGACGCGGGCGTACTGAGAAATTCCGTCGGATATTTATTGAGGCTTTTCTCGCCGTTGATGTAATGTTTCCCCGTGTCGGGTTTGAGTTGATGTATTGACTCCCGGTGCCGGATTGACACGGCGTAAAGGAGGACACATCGGAAAATATCGGTTACGCGTCGATTTTCAGGTCTTCCAACTCGATTCGCGTGTACCGTACGATGTCGGCCATTTTTGATGTGTCGGCATAAGTAACCAGCGTAAACGCCTCACCCTCCTTCTGCGCGCGGCCGGTGCGGCCGATGCGATGGAGGTAGTATTCATTTTCGATCGGCACGTCATAATTGATAACCGCATCAATATCGGCGACATCGATTCCTCGCGCGGCGACATCGGTGGCGATCAGAACGGAAAACTTACCGCTCCGGAACTCCTCCATGATTCGGTTTCTGGCTTTCTGAACGATGTCTCCGTGCAGGCAGTCGACCGACAGGCCGTAACTGCGCAGGCGCGCGGTCAGGATGCGAACCTTTGACTTGGTGTTGCAGAAGACCATCACGCGCGACAGCGATCGATCGGTGATGATTTTCGCGAGAACTCCGGGTTTATCCTTCTCCGATACGGAGATCGAGAACTGACGGATTTTCGGCATGTCGTCCGCCTTGGGAGCGATGTCGATTTCGACCGGCCGCTCTATATACTCATATGAAATATCCATAACCTCACGCGACATCGTCGCCGAGAAAAGCGCAATCTGTTTGTCGGCCGGTGTAAAACTCATGATCTTACGGATATCCTTAATAAACCCCATGTTCAACATCTCGTCCGCTTCATCCAGAATCAAGGTATGAATCGAAGAAATCGACAGGACTCTCCGCATAATGAGGTCAAGAAGGCGTCCCGGAGTCGCGACGACAATCTGAGGATGAGCCGCCAGTTTCTTGATCTGGGTGTCCATACGTTGTCCGCCGATCACAGAAGCGATCGACAATCCGCGGATATATTTCCCGAGAATCTTGAGCTCCGAACTGATCTGCAGGGCAAGTTCACGGGTCGGCGCCAATATCAGAGCCTGTACGTAATCGACGTTCATATCCAGATATTCCAGTATCGGGATGCCGAACGCGAATGTCTTTCCGGTTCCGGTGGGTGCCCGCGCGATTACGTTATAACCATCCATCATCGGCGGAAGAGCTTTTTGTTGGACGGAGGTCGGAATGCTGACGCCGATCTCCGCAAGCGCCTTTTGTACCTCTTTAGACAAATTCAGCGCGTGAAATGATTGCATTTCCATGATATCCTTTCGGCAGCCGCCGGGTATTAATTCTGCGCAAGCGGCTCAACCGGCCACAGCGGTTCATCAAAAACGGATGCGTTTCTTCTTGTGTCTCCGAACAGATTGTTGTAGATAAAGTAGGAATAATCGCGAAGACTTCCGTCTTCGTCCGGAACCGCGGACACACAGTCATAGCGCCGTCCGGAAGAGTCGATGATCCCCATGGTGCTGATGACCGGGTACTTCCTGTACAGGTCCTTCAAGTATAGATTGTACCCGGGCATATCGATACCGGCAATGTCCATCAATACGGTCGACAAATAATTCGTGCTCATATTACGCCCGCTCGCTTCGACGATGTCATAATTCGCCCAAATAAAGTACTCCGTTCGGTACAGCTTCTGCATATCCTCCGCAGGAAGTTCCGACATGGAACTGTTAAGGATCGTCTCATAAAATCCGTTCTTCATGCTGGGTGCGTGATCCCCGAAGAAAAGAATAATCGTCGGCTCATCACGGCGAGAGAAATATTCGATCAGTTCTCTTACCGCTTCGTCGGTCTTGCGGATCAAAGAAAGGTATTGCTCCGTCTCCGGAAAACGATCCGGATACTCGCTTAATCGAACATCTTCCCGGAAGTTCCCGTGCGTCTTTCCGTAACCGCCGTGATTCTGCATCGTTACATTGAAGAGAAAAATCGGTTGATCACCCTTTTGCTCGTAAAGCTCGATGACTTTATCAAAGGAGGATCGATCGCTGACGTACTCGCGAATATACTCCGGATTCCGGAAGTCATCAATCGATACGAAACGGTCAAAGCCCAATCGCTCGTACGCAATCGGACGACTCCAGCCACTATCCAGATACGGATGGACCGCGATCGTGGAATAACCGTTCTGCTTGAGGATCCAAGGCAGGGATCCGGTCTTCTCATCGACATATTGAAGATACGGCACGCTCCCGCCCGGAAGATACGCCATGGAATTTCCGGTCAGAAACTCGAATTCGGAATTGGCTGTACCGCCCCCAAACGTCGACACGTAAAGGGAGCCTCGAATCGTGTCGGTCCGCAATGAGGAGATATAATCGTTGACGCTTTGATTCATTTCAAAGGGAGCGACATCGGTCAAGTCAGTGTAGGATTCATCCATGATGACGATAATATTCGGGCGCGATTCTTTCGGAGGAATCACCGGCCCGAGTGCGGCTTCCGCAACATTATTCGCATATGGCTCGATCATCGCACGGTTTCTTTCCGATATGACCCTCGCCTTAAGGTCAGCACTCATTTCCCCGATAATATTCTCGGAATACCCTTCCGGCTCCCGGACGATCAGATCCTGAGCGTTCATTGTCAGCGCGAGCAAAAGACCGTTGGCGGAATAATTCGCAGGCTGGTTCCAAACGTTGTTGGTAATACCAATTTTCTGCATAAAGCTTAAGCGGGTGATCTGATACCGATCCGTCGCGAAAAGCGACAACACAAGTCCGACAAGCAAGATAAAGGACAGGGCCCCGCCGACCGTGCGCTTGCGCGTACTCTCCGTCCTTACCTTGAGTTTGGCGATCATGATACCGATCAGGACCAGACTCAGAAAGGTCAGAACCAGTGTGGAGGACAACAGAAGCGGATATTGTCCGGATACGTTGATCGCCGTGCGCACTGTTACGATATCCCAGAGCTGAACCGGCTCGCCGCGGAACAGGATCTTATAGTAATTTATGACCGCAACGGTATAGATCAAGAGATTGGAAACGATCACGCTGATTCTGAGGCGATTGATGATCGTGAACATCAGCATGTAAATCAGCAGATAGAAGATATAGTTAACGACATATGCCTGAGGCGTTTTGCCGAGCAGAGACGAGTCATTCAGGATTTCCGCGATCAGGAAACTGACCAGCGGCATGATGAGCATTACTCCGAACGAAAAGGCTTTGGTTTGCCGTTCACTCAGGCGCAAATCGACCAACGCCGCCGCTCCGCACAAAAGGAGTAATCCGAGCGACACAAAAAAAGCGATGTAGTTGATTTGCTCATATCCGTATTGCGCATTGATCTGAAGATCTTCACCCGAGTATGCTCCGGGTATGCTCAAACGAGTCTGTGCACCCTTTGACGCGGTGGAGACCCAAACCACCGGAGACCGCTCCGAGCGGACGCCGGTGGTTTGAAGAAGGATCGTATATTCCATGTTGCGATCCAGCACAAGATCGGTGTCGAATCGAAAATAACCGTTATCGCGAACATCGGTCAGAAGGGCCGACTGACGATCCAAAATACTGCCCTCCGAATCCGTGATCGTAAAGAGCATTTGCCCTGTTTCCCCGGCTTCGGAATACGTGGCTACACGAACTTCGACAAAGGAAAGGTGACGTTTCTCTGGAATAAAAGACTGCGATAAGGGCTCGTCAGCATCGACGGTTCCCATCGTCTTTGACTGGTTTCCGATACAAGAGGTCGTATATTTATCTGCAAAAATATCAAACTTGACGGTTAGGATAATGATCAGCATCAGCGTAATCGCACCGACAATTGTCCACCGCAAGCGATTATGTGTTAACGAAAACATGTTTCACTCCTCATAATGCCCACGCACTCTAGATTATAAGACTTTTCGGGGTAATATCAACTGAAGGGGATTTGGACACTTGCACAGATTTGTTGTACTACAATTTATAATTGTGTTAGAATCGTGTCAGAAATGTTTAAGGGGACGAATGAAATGCAAGATGTCGACGTTCTGGGTATGGTCGGAAAAATACGGGAAAATATCAGCCGTGTTATGGTCGGAAAGGACGCCGCCGTCAATCTGCTTTTGATTGCGCTATTAAGCCGGGGTCACGTTCTTTTGGAAGATGTCCCCGGCATCGGCAAGACTACGTTGGTCAACGCGATGGCCAGATCGTTGGCCTGCAGTTTTGCCCGAATCCAGTTCACGCCGGATGTTATGCCTTCGGACATCACCGGCCTTTCCGTCTATAACATGAAGACCCGCGAGTTCGAATTCCGACCGGGCCCCGTTTTTCATCAAATTCTTCTTGCCGACGAGATCAACCGGACTTCTCCGAAGACCCAATCCAGCCTTCTGGAGATCATGCAGGAGCAACAGGTTACCGTCGACGGAATCACATACGCATCCCCCAAGCCCTTTATGGTATTGGCGACGCAGAATCCGATTGAGCACGCGGGAACATTCCCTCTGCCGGACGCACAGCTGGATCGATTTTGCATGTCTATTCAAATGGGCTATCCTTCCCCGGAGGAGGAAGTAAACATCCTTCATCGGAACGAGAAACAAAACCAGACCGCCGACATCGTACCGGTCGCCTCCGTTGAAGATATCCTGTTTCTTCAGGACCGCACCGAGAAGGTCGTCTGCGTCGATCCGATCAAGCGTTATATATCTTCGTTCGCACAGGAATCCAGAAAGCACCCTGACGTTTTAATGGGGATCAGTCCGAGAGCTTCCATTCATTTAATGAACGCCGCCAAGGCATTGGCGATGATGGAGGGAAGAAATTATGTTATTCCGCAAGATGTGAAGAGGCTCGTCCTCCCGGTTCTTTCTCATCGTTTGGTTCTGCGATCGGATGCCGGTTCAGCGCGCAGAACAACCGGAGTGATTCTCGGTGAAATGTTAAAAAGCATCCCGGTCCCGAAATAATGCGCTTCCGGAGATTAATTTGGACTTCGATGATCATCGTCGACACCTGGGCCCTTCTCTATTACGGGCGTCCGACCTTTTTCTTTCTGTTGGTGTTTCTTGTCGCCGTCTTTGTGTTATCCGCAGCGGAACTCGCGCTCGCGGCGTTTTCGGTTCGTCTGGACTCGGATCCGAACGAGCGGCTCCCGACCAAATACGAGAGTTTCCACTACCGACTGACGGTTCGGTCGGCGTTTTTCCCGCTTCTTCATGTTCGGGTCTCTTGCAAGCACGGACACACCTCGACTACTTCTCGGGAAAAGCAGTTTTTTCATCTTTCCGCGACCAAAACGCGCCCGGCCGTCCTGAAAATTCCTCTGGTGTCCGAATACGCGGGATTATATGAACTGAAAGTCGACTCGGTTGAGATCTATGACCTTTTCGGTTTCTTTTGTTTCTCTGTTCCTCTTCGAAAAGCACTCCGCAATCACACGGCATACATCCCCGTCTTTCCGATCATCCGTCGTTTTTCCAAAGCTCCGCGCGTCTTTTCCGAGCTGATCCCCCCGATGCGGAAAACGCCGGAGCGATCCGAAAATGTCGGCGTTCGTGAGTACCGGCCCGGCGATGACCTTCGAACCGTCAACTGGAAGCGCACTGCACGAACCGGCACGCTGTACGTCAAAGAGTACGAGAAAGGTTCGCAGGATTTTCACATTGTCTATCTGGACCTTACCCGCCCATCCGTAACCGGTCGGGAAGCGACCGTGGTAACCGACTGTCTGCTGAGTCAGGCGACGGATCTTTCCGCTTTTCTCCTTCGCGATCAGAGGCCGGTCACCATTCTGAGCCACTCCGACGCAAACGATGAGCAATGCAGCATCCTCCATGCGGGCCATCTCGAAAAGGCAAAGCGCTTCCTCTCCACACGCCGGTTTGTCGGCACGGTACCCGAGGACTATAAGGACCGTCTGTCCGCGATTTGGGAAGTCGGCAAGAACTCCCTGTCCGTTTTCAGTTCCGCCCTCAGTCCGGAGTCGCTCTCCTTTCTTTCGCGCTTTTCGGGAGATTTGGCAACGGTCACTCTCTTCATGATCACTCAACCGGGCCACGAATCGGAGGCTTCCTCCGTAATCGAATATTTTTCGAAAATGGGTGTGTATTGCATCTCGATCCGGCCGGAGGACACCGAAGAAAGCGAGGTCGATCGATGAATCAAACTCGCGACACCCGATATCTGCTTTCGGTTCTCGGCGCGTATCTGTCGTCAATAGGCTTGTTTCTCTGGGCGCTTCATCTCAGCGAGGCACTGACGGGAACGACGGCTCTGTGGGTGGTGTTGGTCTGCATCCCGGTCTTCACCGTCTTCGCGACGATGAGCCATCGGATCGTACGCCTTGTTTATCTGATCCTGCTGGCCGCCGTACTGCTGACCGTCGCGTTTCTTTTCGGAAACGATCTTCCGACTTTTCTTCTCCGGTTGGATGCATTCTTTCGCGGGCTTTTCGAGCTTCCCAAATCTTTCGGATCCGGCATGTACGACTTTGCCGGCATTTTTTCCGCTTTGTTGATGACGATTGTCTGTTTGTTTATCTATGTTTCCGCAGTTGTTTTTCGAAAAGCGATACCGATCATTCTCTCCGTCATCGTCGCGGCAATCGCGAGTTTTATCCTGCTCCGCGAACGAAATCTCGATTTTTCCGTTTTGTTTCCGGCCTGTCTCGGCATACTCATACTGCTTTTCGCGACGTCAAAGGGTGAGAAGCACCGCGCACGCGAGGGCGATAAAATCAACCGGCGGCAGCTTTTTTCACTGCTTGCCGCGATTCTCCTGATCAGTCTGGTTCTTGCGGCTTCCGTTGCCTTCGAACGCGTCTTTTCGGCAGAAAAAATGAAATCCGCATCCTTCAAATCCGCGATTAACCGTATGGTTCTCGACATCGGCAAGGAATTGGAAAAACCTCTGCCGCTCGGACCGCAGAAACATCTTTTCGATCCCGGATCCTTTGGGCTCAACTCACAGATCGATACTTTGGGCGGACCGATCCGCGAAACGAA
Organism: Clostridiaceae bacterium; assembly: GCA_012523365.1. Classification (GTDB taxonomy): domain Bacteria; phylum Bacillota; class Clostridia; order Saccharofermentanales; family Saccharofermentanaceae; genus JAAYCT01. Next base: position 2,066 of record JAAYIQ010000103.1, on the reverse strand, counting down.
CGAGATCGTCCTGGAGGTCACCGCTTCGCGCGATCTGCTTCTGAAGTCAAGGACCCTGAGCGAGTACAACACGACCTATTGGGGAAACGGCAAGGATTCGTTCGAGATGTTTTTCGAGGTCCCGGACGACGCTCCGTACTCAATCCGGAACCGGCCCGATCTGAGTATCCCGCCCGCTTCCGACAACTATCAATTTGACGTAAGATTGTTTCGATCCTCCTTCTTCGACAGTTTGCGGCCGAATCGCAGAGTTGTGCCGACCCTTCTGTTTGATTCTGTTATCACAGAAACGGATGTTGTCATCCGGAATGCGTCGGAGATCTGCGGGGCAACAATTTTCTATCCCGATCATCTTTTGGATGCGTTGCATTCCGAATCTCTTTACTTTAATGAATCCGCCGAACTTTACGCTTCGCGAAACATGCCCATCGGAGACTCCTATATCGTACGATCCATGGTTTTTCGTTTTGATAATCCGAATTTTGCGAATGATCTTCTTAAGTTGGAGGAATTTTTTCTGGAGGATTATCAAGATCCGGACTCCGCGAGCCAAGTCGATAGCATCCGCGATAATTATTTGGACGCGAACGTTCCTCAATCGGTAATCGATTATGCTTTGGAAATTACTGCCGAAGCGGAAACCCCTCTGGAAAAAGCATTTGCGATCAGGGATCACCTGTATCGCAATTTCACCTACTCGCTCGACGTTTCCGAGGTGCCCGAAGGGCGGGATTTCGTTGAGTATTTCCTCGAGACCCAAAAGGGCTATTGCGTGTATTTTGCGTCCGCGATGTGTATGATGGCACGGGTGAATGATATTCCCGCTCGGTATACGGAAGGTTTCTGGGCGGATGTCCCTTCGGATCCTTCCGGGCGCCCGTCATCGCTGATCGTCACTTCAAAGGACGCGCACGCATGGTGTGAGATCTACATCGAAGGGATCGGCTGGATCCCGATGGACGCGACGCCGGGCGGGGCCGGATCAGCTTCCGGTTATCAGCCCGATCCTTCCAATCCTTTCGTCACGGTTACTCCGACGCCGAAACCGACCGAGGCGCCTTTCCCTTCCGTCGACCCGACTCCCGGCGGAGAATCGACGACGGTCTCACCGACGGCCAAGCCGACCCCGACGCGAGCTGCCGAATCCGGGGATCCCGGCCGGTTCGTTGAGCCTGCGGTTTTGACCTTGGTCGGTACGTTGCTGATCGTGATTCTTGCGGGAGTCGTTCTTCTCATTCTGCTTTATCGGAACCGATTCCTCCGATACTATTCCGTCCCCTCGCTTCAAGACTTGTCCTCCATGAAAAACTCGGGTCGACGGCTCGTATTTCTCTACCGTCGATGTCTCAATCATCTCGGGCTTGCCGGGATCCGCATCGAAGCGAACGAGAGCCCGCCAGACTTTGCGGCGCGCGTTCGCTCCGCAAAACCGACCGCGCGCGGCTGTATTCATGATATGGTCGATATTGACCTCTATGCGATTTCGCTCGCCTATGAGAGAATGATATATGGTTTGATTCCGCCTTCCGACGAGATGATCAACACAGCGCATGAAACCTGCGTCACCGTCTCAGGGCATGTGCGCACACTGTTCTTTTCGAGAATCCACTATCACGCCGGAATTTTATTTCGAAAGATAAAAGGGTGAAACATAAGGATGCGAAATCCGTCCGCCCTCTCCAAAAAGGCCAATCTCCAGTTCATCGGACTGCAGTGCGCGTTCTGGCTGTCGTTTTTCTGCCAGAACGGTTATGCGTATGTATTCCTGACGGAGAAAGGCTTCAGCAATACGGAGGCCAGCGCGTTTCTGACCCTTCAGGCCGTCGCCAGCATCGTCGCCCAGCCGTTCTTTTCCTCTTTCGCCGAGAAACACCGCCGGATCCCGCTTAAGCGGATCGTCGCTCTGCAGGTCCTGGTCTCGATCGGCGCGATGGTCGGATTGTCGTTTCTTCAGACGTCTGCTATATTCGCGGCGATCATTTTCTTCCTCTTCGGCGCGTCGTTTCATGCGTCCTTTTCGCTGGTGAATGCGATCGGAATGCAGTTCGGAAACGCGGGCTACCGGG
>JAAYIQ010000102.1 GCA_012523365.1 Clostridiaceae bacterium | reverse complement strand
GCCCGATCCAAGACCTTCGAGACTCCGGAAGGAGTCGTTAAAGGAGCGCAGATGTGCAAGGTTTTCGGCTTACAGGCGCTGGTAGTGATCGGTGGGGACGGTTCGTATCGCGGAGCGAGAGATCTGGCGAGTATCGGAATTCCGGTGATCGGATTACCGGGTACCATCGATAATGATATTGCCTGTACCGAGTATACCATCGGCTATGATACGGCGATGAACACAGCGATGGAGGCTATCGATAAATTGCGTGATACCGCTTCTTCACATGAGCGTTGCAGTGTGATCGAGGTGATGGGCAGAAGAGCCGGGTATATCGCGCTGAACGTCGGAGTCGCGACCGGAGCAGAGGTGGTATTGATTCCGGAACATCCGTACGATTTTGAAAAGGACGTGATTCGTACGATCCTCGCATGCAGAAATATGGGTAAGCGGCATTATATCGTGATCGTAGCGGAAGGCGCGGGCGACGCGACGGATATCGCGACCCGGATCGAGGACGCGACAGGAATCGAAGCGAGACCGTCCATTCTCGGACACCTCCAAAGAGGCGGAAGCCCGACACTTCGAGACCGGCTCATGGCCAGCCTGATGGGCATTCACGCAGTGGAATGCATTCGTGCCGGGAAGCTGAACCGGCTGGTCGTATATCGAAGCGGAGAGATTTCGGATGTGGACGTCGAGAAGGGTCTCAAGATGAAGAAGACGATCAAGGCAGAGGAACTCGATCGATCGAAGTATCTGTTATAGAGAGGTACTCCGGATGGCAAGTAATCTTCGGATGGAATGGACTTTGCCGAATATTCTGACAACGATTCGGCTCGTTGCCATTCCGTTTATGGGCTATTTTATCTTCTTGAGCAAAGGCGACGATTCAACAGCCCGAACCTTCAGCATGGTCGCATTTGCTTTTTTCGTCGCGATATGGCTGACAGATGCCGCTGACGGGTATATCGCGCGCAAGTATGATATGGTGTCGGATTTCGGGAAGATATACGACCCGTTCGTCGACAAGATATTTCAGTTTACGACGGCCTTCATGATGCTTCTGATCGGGAGAATGCCCTTATGGGTGGTCATTTTTATCCTCGTCAAGGAAATTATCATGATTTTGGGCGGCGCGTATTTTTTGCAACAGAGAAAACTGGTCGTTCACTCGAAATGGTACGGAAAGGCTTCGACGGTGCTTTTTGTAATCGCGCTTGCCACGCTGTTTTTTCTGGACGAAGAAACAAGACACAACGCGAATCTGATATTCATTGCCCCCGTCATGATGGCGACTTTTTCGACGGTTTGTTATGCCGTTACGGCAGTTCGCAATTATGAAAATCTGGGTGATGAGCACGCCGGACCCCAGGAAGAGAACGATGGGTCCGAGATGACAAAATAACACGGGACAGGTAAGAATATGTATCGCAGTTTTGAAGAGGAAGCGGACGGGTACCTTCTCAGGGGAAAGGTTCTCGAAACGCTCGAATATACCAAGATTATTCGCAGACTGATCGAAACGGCGCGGACTCCTTTCGGAAGGGAGGCCTGCACCGATTTGTTGCCGAGCGGTGATTTCAATACCGTTGCCGGAAGGCTTCGGGAAACGGAGGACACCGTCAGTTATTTCGGACGGGCTGGGCGTGTAGCCATTTCGGGCATCAATGATATCCGACAGGCACTGCATTACGCGAGTTCCGGCGGAACTCTATCGATGAAGGATCTTCTGGACGTTGCCGGATTTTTGCGGGCCGTCGAGCGAATTGCCAAAACACTTGACCTGGCAGATATCGACGGCAATGCTTTTTGCGAGCGTTTGCGTCTGTTGGCATTGGAGCCCGATCTCGAAAAGGAAATATCCTTCTGCATTATATCCGAGGAAGAGATGAACGATCGGGCCAGCGATGAGCTCTACCTGCTCCGGAGAAAAATTCGTGACGCGCAGACAGGCATCCGGGACACACTGGAGAAAATGATACGCTCGCACTCAACTGCTCTGCAGGAACAACTGGTCACGATCAGAAACGACCGTTATGTTGTTCCGGTCAAGGCGGAGAAGCGCTCCGAGATTGCCGGTATCGTCCATGATACCTCATCTTCCGGTCAAACTATTTTTGTGGAACCGATTGCTGTTGTGGAGGCGAATAACCGGATCCGGGAGCATTTAGCGGCTGAAAGGGAGGAAATCCACCGAATTCTGACGATGCTCTCGGCGAGGGTGCTTACGGCCATAGACATGCTCCGGGCAAACATCGCTCTGGTCGGAGAGATTGACTTTTTGGCCGCAAAGGCAGAACTGTCCGCGTCAATGAAGGCGACCGTTCCGATCCTGAACCGGGAGGGCCGTATTATTCTTCGGAAAGCCAGACATCCTTTAATTCCGGATAATATCGTCGTGCCGATCGATTTTGAGGTGGGCGTGTCTTTTCGCACACTCGTGGTAACCGGCCCGAACACGGGCGGTAAAACCGTTTCCCTCAAAACCTGCGGCTTACTGACGCTGATGACGATGGCCGGACTTGCGATCCCGTGTCTTGATCATTCCGAGGTCTCGGTTTTCGGGAAAGTCCTCGCGGATATCGGAGACGAGCAAAGTATTGAACAGAGCCTGTCCACCTTTTCCTCACATATGCGCAATCTGGTATCGATTTTGGGGGAAGCGGATGAGACGACGTTGGTATTGGTCGACGAACTCGGATCCGGAACCGATCCCTCGGAGGGTGCGGCGTTGGCAACCGCAATTCTGGATGAATTTTACAAAAGAGGCGCGGTAACCGTCGCGACGACGCACTACAAAGAGTTGAAGGGGTACGCGATCAACACAGAGGGGGTAGAGAACGCCTGTTGTGAGTTTGACACCGATACGCTTTCACCCACATATCGCCTTCTGATCGGTCTTCCGGGTGTCAGTAACGCATTTGTCATTTC
>JAAYIQ010000101.1 GCA_012523365.1 Clostridiaceae bacterium | reverse complement strand
GTCGCACAGAAGACAGTCTGAAAGATCATAAAGGCGTACTTCGAAACGCCTGCCGGGAGAATATCCGCGTAGCTACCCCGACTCAAGAAATCGAATCCCCCGAAAAATGCGCCGGAACCCGCGAACATGATCCCGAACCCGAACAGCCAGAACAGGAGCGTTCCGATCGAGAAATCCATCATGTTCTTCATCAGGATGTTTCCCGCATTTTTGGCCCGGGTGAGGCCCGTTTCCACCATCGCGAACCCGGCCTGCATGAAGAACACCAGCGCCGCCGCGACCAGGACCCAAATTGTACTTACCGACGATAACATTGATCCACCTCCTCTTGATAAAAGAAAAGACGTCGGGCCGAAAAATCGGACACAACGTCTTTGTTTATGGGACAATATTACTCTCCTTCTGCCTTTCTGTCAATCATCTTTTGCAAGTTCATGTGTCGCTTCTTGCATTTCGTCAATGTGCTTGGTCATTGCGCGGCCTGTTTGCTTATATTTATGCAACCTGTCGCGCCGTATGTTGCGTTATCGTTATTGCGGCAGAAACGATTGCCCTGTCAGATAACAGTCACACGCACGAGCTGCGGCACGGCCCTCATGGATCGCCCAAACGACCAGACTCTGGCCTCTTCGGGCATCGCCCGCCGCGAATACCCCGGGAATATCGGTCTCATAAGCTCCGTTTACGGTCGATATGTTCCCCCTCTCGTTCCGCATTAATCCGGTACGCTCAAACATCGAATCCTCCGGACCCAGGAAGCCCATCGCAAGAAGAACCATATCAGCTTTCATTTCTGCTTCTGTACCGGGGACGGGAACCGGGCACATCCGACCTCTTTCATCGGGTTCCCATTTCACCCGAACGGTTCGAACGACGCTTACCGCCCCTCCTTTTCTACCCCCAAAAGAGGTCGCCGTCGTTTCCCATATCCTCGGATCCTCTCCGAATCTCTCGATTGCTTCTTCATGGCCGTAATCCGTCCTCAGGATGCGACGCCATTGCGGCCAAGGGTTATCGGGACTGCGATCAAGCGGAGGCTTCGGCATGATCTCCAGTTGACGGACGCTTTTGGCTCCGTGCCGCAAGCACGTCGCGACGCAGTCGGTACCGGTATCACCGCCGCCGATGATGACGACGTTTTTACCTTCTGCGCACGGGTCGGCGGTACAAGCACCATCAGCATCGATTGCGTCCGCCGGTGCGTCGTTCGGCGGCACCTCCTCCGCGGAGCGGCCGGGAATACTCGACGACCCGGAGGACAAAAGAGCTCGCGTATTCGCGGTAAGAAAGTCCATCGCAAAGTAAATGCCGGTCCGCTCACGTCCGGGAACAGACAGATCTCTGGGCTTCCCGGCACCGCAACAGAAAACGACCGCGCTGTTATCGGAAAGCAGCGTCTCAATCGGAATATCTACACCGGCCGCGACACCCGTAACAAAACAAATCCCGGATTGCTCCATCAGAGAAATCCGTCGAAGAACAATACTTTTATCAAGTTTCATGTTCGGGATCCCGTACATCAGGAGTCCGCCGGGGCGATCCGCCTTTTCATATACCGTGACATCGTGCCCCGCCCGATTGAGCTGATCGGCACAGGCGAGTCCCGCGGGACCCGAACCGACGACGGCGACTCTTTTCCCGGAGCGGACTTCCGGAACGTACGGCTCGACGATTCCGTCTTCGAAAGCCTTCTCGATAATGTGGACTTCATTTTGCTTGATGGTGACCATCGGATCGTTGATCCCGACCGTGCAAGCATCCTCACACGGAGCGGGGCACACCCGACCGGTAAATTCGGGAAAATTATTGGTTTTGGAAAGTCGCTCATACGCTTCTTTCCAGCGACCGCGATACAAGAGCTCGTTCCATTCCGGAATCAGATTGTTCAACGGACACCCTGAAACTGCACCGCCGTATACGATTCCGGTATGACAAAACGGGATCCCGCAGTCCATACAGCGTGCCGCCTGTCTTCTCTGCTTCTCATTCGAAAATATGCGATGAAACTCGCCGTAGTCCGCCATCCTCTCTCCGGGAAGACGATCCTCCGGAAGCTCTCTTTGATAGAGCATGAATCCGTCCGGTTTTGCCATGATCGATCCCTCCTAGCTTTTCGAGTCCACGGGAACCGCGGCAGTGTCCCGGAATATTTCTCTGAAAGCAGTCATCTCCGCGTCTTCCCTGCTCAGGCCGTCCCCTTCCGCTTTTCGGATGGCATCGAGCATACGCTCATACTCCGCCGGAACGATCTTTACGAAAAGCGATATATTCTCCTCGAAATTTTCCGATATCTCCCCGGCCTTCGGGCTATCCGTATACTGCCGATGTTTCTCAATTAAAGCTCGAAGATCCTCGATTTCTTCCGGATCGCTCACTTCGCACAAGCGCACGAGCTCCGTGTTACAGGAAGAACGGAATTTCCCCTCCGGATCGTACACATACGCGATTCCTCCGGACATTCCCGCCGCGAAATTGCGACCGGTTTTTCCGAGAATGATCACTTTGCCTCCGGTCATATATTCACAACCGTGATCTCCGCAGCCCTCGACGACCGCCGAGGCCCCGCTGTTGCGGACGCAGAACCGTTCGCCCGCCGTACCGCGGATGAAGGCCTCTCCCGAGGTCGCACCGTAAAGCGCCGTATTGCCGATCGCCACTCCGCTGTTTTCGGGCCGGGTCGAACCGGGGTGTCTGTGAACAGCGATCCTTCCGCCGGATAACCCCTTCCCGAGGTAGTCATTCGCGTCGCCGTGCAAAACCAGTGTGAGTCCGGGCGGGATAAACGCACCGAAGCTTTGCCCGGCAGACCCGGTGAAATCCAACCGGATCGTATCGTCCGGGAGCCCCGCGCTTCCGTATTTTGCGGTAATTTCCGCACCCAGCTGAGTCCCGACCGCCCGGTTCACGTTATGAACCTCCAGCGAAGCCGTCACGCGACTCTTCTCGGACAGCGCCTTCTCGCACAAGGGGATCAGGATCCGGTGGTCAAGTGTGTCTTCCAGATGGTGTTCTTGTGCCTGTGTACGCCGAATCGCTCTTCCCTCACGGGTCGGCGGCATGTAGAGAATTTGGGACAGGTCGATTTTGGCGGCTTTTCGAAAAGCGACGGTCCGAAGCGGCCGAAGAAGTTCCGATCGGCCGATCATCTCGTCCATCGTCCGAAACCCGTGTTCCGCCATATATTCCCGGACCTCCATTGCGATGAAACGCATGAAATTGACGACGTATTCCGGCTTCCCCGCAAACTTTCCCCTGAGCTTCGGATTCTGTGTCGCCACGCCCACCGGACATGTGTCGAGATTACATACGCGCATCATCACACAGCCGAGTGTAACCAACGGCGCGGTTGCGAACCCGAACTCCTCGGCACCCAGAAGCGCCGCGACGATCACATCTCTTCCGCTCAAGAGTTTACCGTCCACCTCGACCGTGATCCGGCTTCGGAGGTCATTGAGCAGAAGTGTCTGCTGGGTTTCCGCCAACCCAAGCTCCCAGGGAAGCCCGGCATTCCGGATACTCGTTCTCGGCGACGCACCGGTCCCGCCGTCATATCCGCTGATCAGAACGACATCGGCCCGTCCCTTGGCGACGCCCGCCGCGACGGTTCCGACCCCTGCCTCCGACACCAGTTTTACACTGATCCGCGCGTATTTGTTGGCGTTTTTCAAGTCGAAAATCAGCTCTGCCAAATCCTCGATCGAATATATGTCATGATGCGGCGGCGGCGAAATCAATCCGACTCCCGGTGTGGAGTGACGCGTTTTCGCGATCCACGGATATACCTTTTGTCCGGGCAATTGTCCGCCCTCACCGGGCTTTGCGCCCTGTGCCATCTTGATCTGAAGTTCCTTCGCGCTGAAAAGATATTCCGACGTAACGCCGAAACGCCCCGACGCGATCTGCTTGATCGCACTGTTTTTAAGATCTCCGTTCGGAAGGATCCGAAACCGCTCCGGGTCCTCTCCGCCCTCTCCCGAGTTGCTCTTCCCGCCGAGACGATTCATCGCGATCGCCAGGGTCTCGTGTGCTTCGCGGCTGATGGATCCGTAGGACATCGCACCGGTTTTGAATCGTCGTACGATTCGTTCGACCGGTTCGACCTCTTCGATCGGAACGGAGTCCTTGGTCGGAACAAACTCCAGAAGACCGCGAAGCGTGCAGGCGCTCCGGCTCCTGTCATTGACAGCCTTGGTGTATTTCCTGAAAAGCTCATAATCGCCGGAACGCACCGCCTGTTGGAGCAAGCACACCGTCTCGGGATTAATCATATGATATTCTCCGTCTTTTCTCCATTGAACAAATCCGCCGGACGAAAGACCCGGGTCCGTCTCGTTTCTCGTAAAAGCGGCGGCGTGACGAATCGCGGTTTCCACGGCGATCTCCCGGATCCCGATTCCGCCGATCCGGCTTGCCGTCATCGAGAAATATCTGTCTATCACCTCCGGACCGATACCGAGCGCCTCGAAATTCTGGGAACCGCGATAACTCTGCATCACCGAAATCCCCATTTTCGAGAGGATCTTCACCATTCCCTTCACGGAGCCCTTGACGTAGTTCTCCAACGCCTTTTCAAGCGGCATCGGCAGAAAGCCGTTCCTGACCTGCTCTTCGATGGCGTCAAAAGCCAGATAAGGATAAACCGCAGACGCTCCGAACGCGGTCAACAGCGCAAAATGGTGCGCGTTCCGCGGCTCTCCGGACTCCAGAATCAGGCTGAAATCTTTCCTCTTACGTTTACGCGTCATCTGTTGATGCAATGCGGAAACCGCCAGAAGAGAAGGAATTGCTGCATTCTTCCGATCCACGCCCCGGTCGGACAGGACCAACAGGGTTGCACCGTCCCGGATCGCGTTTTCCGCTTCCTCGAAAAGCCGCTCCAGCCGCTCTTCCATGACCGCGCCATCTCCTCCCGCGGGATACAACAGCGACAGGGTCGCCGAGCGAAACCCTTCCGTATTCGCGTTCCGAATGATCCCGGCATCCCGTTCGTTCAGTATCGGATGCGAGAGAATGATCTTCCGCGCGTCCTCCGGGACCGGTTCGATCAAATTACCCTCCGCACCGAGAACCATGCGCTCCGACACGACGATTTTCTCCCGGATCGCATCGATCGGCGGGTTGGTCACCTGTGCAAACAATTGTTGAAAGTACTCGAAAAGCACAAGCGGTTTCTCCGACAGCACCGCCAGCGGCGTATCGTCGCCCATCGAGCCCACCGGCTCAATCCCGTCTCTGGCCATCGGGACCAGCATCATCCGAATATCTTCTGTTGTGTATCCGAACGCCTTTAGAAGCGCTTCCATATCCTCGCTTCGCGGTGTCGCCGATACGTCCCCGGCTCCCGCCAAGGCTTCCGTCGTCGCCGAGAAACGCTCGATCCATTCACCGTAGGGCTTTTCTCCCGCGAGCCGGTTCTTGATATCGTCGTCGTTTATGATCTGTCCGCATTCGGTATCGATCAAGAGCATTTTTCCCGGGCGCAAACGGTTCTTAAGTGCGATTTTTTCTTCCGGAACATTGAGGACCCCTGTCTCGGAGGCCAGAATCACCTTTCCGTCCTTCGTCACCATATATCGTGACGGTCGAAGTCCGTTTCGATCCAAAAGGGCGCATATCTTACGCCCGTCGGTCATCGCCATCGCCGCCGGCCCGTCCCACGGCTCCATCAGCATGCCGTGATACTCAAAAAACGCCTTCCGTTCCTCGCTGATGTCCTCCCGGTTTGCCCACGGTTCCGGCACCATCATTATCGCGGCATGCTCGATCGGCCGTCCGGACAGCATCAAAAACTCAAGACAGTTGTCGAACATCGCGGAGTCACTGCCGTTCTCGTTGATGATCGGAAGAATTTTTTCGGTCTCATACTCGAACCACTCGGTTCCGAGATGCGACTCGCGTGCGTGCATCGCGTTGACATTTCCGCGGATCGTGTTGATTTCGCCGTTGTGGATCAGGAAGCGGTACGGATGCGCACGCTCCCAGCTCGGAAAGGTATTGGTGCTGTATCTCGAATGAACCAGCGCGAGCGCCGACGTAAAATCCAAATCGGCGAGATCCATATAGAACGCGTCCATTTGATTGGCAGTCAACATCCCTTTGTAGACGATCGTCCGGGACGAAAGGCTCGCAAAATAAAAGCTCTCACCATGTTTCTTCAGAAAAGCCGGCGCTAACTGCTCGCATTGCTTGCGCATGACATACAAGCTTCTCTCGAAAGCCTCCTCCGTTTTTACCCACTCGGGGCGTCCGAAAAAGAACTGCGCGAAATGCGGACGGCACTCCCGGGCTCTTTCCCCGAGAATCGAATCATTGACCGGAAGGTCACGTCTGCAAAGAACCTTAAGCCCGAGTTCTCCCGCAAGCCCCAAAATCAGCTTCACACAAGCTTCCCGCGCCTCCGGGATCCGCGGCATAAACAACATGCCGACACCGTATTTGCCGGCATCCGGCAATGCAACATCGCGCAGTACTTTTCGAAAAAACCGGTCGGGCAATTGAAGAAGTATGCCCGCGCCGTCTCCGGTCTTCGGGTCACTGCCCGCGCCGCCCCGGTGCGCAAGATTCGCGAGGATGTCGAGTCCGTCACGGACGATTTCATGCGACTTGCGACCGTTGATGTCCGCCACCACGGCGATCCCGCACGCGTCGTGCTCAAATTCGGGACGATACAGCCCCTGTGCTTCCGGATATCCGTTTCTCATGATTTACCCTCTCCTTCCCATCGCGGCCTTTACAAAATCCGCGAAAAGCGGATGCGGCCGGTTCGGTCTGGATTTAAATTCCGGGTGGAATTGGCAGGCAATATACCAGGGATGTTCCGGCAGTTCGATCATCTCGACGATCCGCCCATCCGGTGAAATTCCCGACAGCCGAATTCCCGCGTTCTCGTACAGCGCCCGGTATTCGTTATTGACTTCATAGCGGTGGCGGTGCCTCTCATCAATCAGCTCCTGAGCGAATATTCTGCGAACCGCGGAATTTTCCGCGAGCCGACACGGATATTTGCCGAGCCTCATCGTTCCGCCTAGATTCTCGACCCCGTTCTGATCGGGCATCAGATCAATGACCGGATCCGGGGTATCCGGGCACAGTTCCGCGCTGTTTGCTTCCGATAATCCCAGAACATGCCGGGCAAATTCGATCATCGCGATTTGCAACCCCAAACAAATTCCGAAATACGGCACCTGATTCTCACGTGCGTATTTTGCCGCCGCAATTTTGCCTTCCACTCCACGGTTTCCGAACCCTCCCGGTACCAGTATACCCCCGACTCCGTCAAAAATCTCCGGAGCGTTCGTATCGGTCACCTTTTCGGATTCCACCCAACGGATCGAAACCTTGGTTGCGTTAAACGCGCCGGCGTGCGTCAGTGCCTCAACAATCGACAGGTACGCGTCGTGAAGACCGGTATATTTCCCGACAATAGCGATTGTGGTAACGCTTTTCGGGCAGTTTAGATTGTGGACCAACCCCGTCCATTCGGAAAGATCGGGGATACAGCCGGGCCGTCCGAATTTCCGGCAAACGATATCCGCAAAATGCTGGGACTCGAGCGCCAGCGGCACTTCATAAAGAAGCGGCATGTCGCGGTTCTCAATGACACAGTCCGCCGGAACATTGCAAAACAGCGATATCTTTTCCTTGAGCTCCGGAGTCAGTCCGACCTCGGTCCGACATACGAGAATATCCGGTTGAATTCCGTGCGACAAGACCTCCTTGACCGAGTGTTGCGTCGGCTTGGTCTTTTGCTCCCGGGAAGCCGACAGATACGGCACCAGGGTCACGTGTACAAAAATACAATTCTCTCTTCCGATATCGCTCGAAAACTGGCGCGCCGCCTCGATAAACGGCAGGGACTCGATATCTCCGATCGTTCCCCCGATTTCGATAATTGCGATATCGTACCCTTCCTTACCCGCGCGAAGGCGCTCCTTGATCTCATTGGTCACATGCGGGATCACCTGAACGGTTCCCCCGTGATAATCTCCGTGCCGTTCCTTTGCCAGGACGGTATGATAAACTCGACCCGCGGTTACATTCGCGTTTTGAGATAGATTCTCATCAATGAATCTTTCGTAATGCCCGAGATCAAGATCCGTCTCCGCCCCGTCGTCGGTCACGAACACCTCCCCGTGCTGATACGGGTTCATGGTTCCCGGATCAATGTTCAGGTACGGGTCAAATTTCTGCATGGTAACCCGAATCCCTCTGCATTTCAGGAGACGACCGAGCGATGCTGCGGTGATGCCCTTTCCGAGACCGGAAACGACTCCGCCGGTAACGAAGATATATTTAATTGAGCCGAAATCGGGTCGGGCCTCCGGCGCGTCTGTTTCGCAACACTTATTGGTCGTCATAAATATGTCCTCCTCGTCCTTCATTCGATCCCGCCGTTTTTCAGGCGCCGAACCGCTTCAAACGCGTGATCCCAGCACCCGAATGCGGTCATTCGAAAATATCCTTCGCCGGCGGCTCCGAAGCCGGCGCCCGGAGTCACGATTATGCCGTATTTTTCGAGCATTTCGTCGAAAAATTCCCAAGAGGGCTTCTTATCGGGAGTTTCAATCCACAGGTATGGCGCGTTAATTCCGCCGCTCACCCTGAATCCGCTTCGCCGGAGCCCTTCGCGGAGCATCTGGGCGTTTTCCTGATAATAACGGATGACTGCCTGTGTCTGTCTCCGACCGGTCGGAGAATAGACCGCTTCGGCCGCTCTTTGCGTGATATAGGAGACTCCGTTGAATCGGGTCGCCTGTCTTCTTGCCCAGAGATCCCGGAGATGCACACCGCCCCGGACGAGTTCC
>JAAYIQ010000100.1 GCA_012523365.1 Clostridiaceae bacterium | reverse complement strand
GCGCAGTCGCTCGGAAAGCGGCGAGATCAGGTCGCGCAGTCGACGGTCGGACCACTCATTCGGATCTTCCGACGAGCGCGCGCCCTCCTCAATGATCCGGATCGCGAGCGGAGCGTTTACGAAAAGGAATCGATCGAGGACCGAAATGTCGTCGATCGTCGGTTCCAGCGTGTCCGAAACGAGTTTGAGGATCAACACGCGGCGGGTACTTAGGTATCGGCCCGCGGCTTCCATGATCCCGGCTGACTCCATGTCGCAAACCTGCGCGTCCGGGTGCCGCTCGAAAATCGGATCAATCCCGCTCCGGACAAGGTGCGGGGCGCAGACACAGACCGCGCACGGGATCGGCTCGGAAACGGAAAGCGGATAGTCGGGGTAGTAATCCCGGCCGGTGTCCGCGTCGCTGATCTTGTGCGGGAGTACGAGTGTCCCGGGAGCCAAGCCCTCGTCCCGGGCGCCGCAGAAGCCGAAATGACACAGAAAGGATTCCTCGGGCGAAAGTCCGGGACGGGTCAGCAACTGCGTCGCGGCGATCGCGGCGCGGAGCTTTCCGGTGCCGGAGATCGCGAGCGCCACCGACTCGTTTTCGAAAACCGGGAATGCCCCGGCGCGCATGTCGCGCTTCAGACGAAAATGGGAGATCAGCGGATCCGCTTCTTTTCGCAGGGCGGTGACGATCAAAAGCACATTCAAATCCTCCGGGAGATGGGGCTCGGTCAGTTGGATTCATTCGCGCCGCGTCAAACGATGCAGCACCTCGATTCGTCAGGTCGCGCGATTGCGGCCCATTCTCTTGGACATATAGAGTCGCTCGTCGGCGACGTGTACCATTTCCTCGACACTTCCGTGCTCACTATAACAGGCGACGCCGAGGCTGATCGTCAGAATGAGAGGATTCCCGCCAAGCACGATCGGGATCCGCTCGAACTTCGAGCGCAACCGCTCCGCCTGCGCCAACGCGGCATTGCGGTCGGTATCCGGAAGGAGAACCATATACTCGTCTCCGCCGATCCGAAAGACATAGTCGGATTCCCGACTGTTGGTCAAAAGAACATCCGCGATGTGGCGGATCACCTCATCGCCCTTAGCGTGGCCGAAGGTGTCATTAATCATTTTAAAATTATCGACATCAAGCGCGATCAGTGAGAAGGTGTGCTCCGGACTTCCGTCACGACGCGAGAAAAGCGCTTCCTGCTTCCTCAGCATCTCGTAGAAATATCTGCGGTTATAAAGCCCGGACAGCTCGTCGATACGCGAAAGCCGCTTGAGCATCTTGTTCTTACGCTCCAGCTCCTCCTCGACCTCCTTCAGTGCGGTGATGTCACGTGAGGTCCCCCATGTGCCGATGATATTTCCGTTCATACCGTAAAACGGGTACTTGAACGCCGAAAACCAGTGGGTCTTGCCCTCCGGGTCAGTCCACGATTCGATCCGTGCGATCAAGGGCTCGCCGGTTTCCATAATCCTTTTCTCTTCTGCACGAGTCCGCTCGGAAAATTCGGGCGGGAAAAAATCGCCGTCCGTCTTTCCGACCATTTCCTCGGGACGGTCAAAACCGAACTGACGCACGTGTGCCAGGCTGTTCCAGATAAACCGGGAATCCTTATCCTTAAAATATATCGTATCCCGCGAGGAGTTCCGGATCGCAAGGATCAGCAGAGACTCGGGAATGCCCGAATCGCCCCTGAACTCAGACGGCAAGGCACTCTCGGAGTGATTATTTTCTTTGTTGCTCATAATTGGTTGCTTCCCCCACAGGCATAAGGCCTGTTACTAAAACCCAATTAATTATAGTACCGAAGTGTTAATAAATAGTGAATTATGATGCGATCCACGCCCGCCCTCGCACTCAGACCCCGTGCTCAATGATCGCGAAGTTTGCCTCCAAACCACTACTGCACATACTCGCGAAGTGGTAAAATAATTCGGAAGAACCAATGTATTCCGGGAGGGTACAGGCGATGGCCGACACGAAACAAATACCCAGCGAAACCGCTTATTTGAACAAGCTCGTCGGGGCACCGGAGGCTCCCGACCGCCGCCTTTTCCGGTACGCGCTCCTGACGTGGATCGCCTCTCTCATGGGGATTATCTCCGACCTGATCCTCGGCTGGTCGAAGCCGGGCGATATCGGCCCCGGCGGCATCATCCAAGTCGGCTGGGCGGACTATGCTCTGTGGCGGCCCGGCGTATCGATGCTTCTGGCCTCCGTCGCGTTTCCTTTCTATCTTCTCGGGATGATCGTGCTTTTCGAAAAGACACGCGACGCCTTCCCGCGGCTCGCGCGCCTTCTTCGGGTCACCGGCTTCGCCTCCGCCTGCGGATGGCTGCTCACGCACACGTTTTTCTGCTGTCCTCAGTACGTTTTTGCATATCTGAGCCAAAGAGGCGCACCGACGGTCGCCGCGAACCTCGCCGGCGAACTCCTGTGGATGCTTTTGCCCTCGCTTCTGATCTTCATGCCGCTGATGGCCGTGACGCTCCTTCTCTTCGCGGGCGCGATCCTTTCCGGAAAGACCCGGTATCCCCGTCCCGTCGCACTCCTGAGCCCGATCCCGGTCGCCGCGATCCTTTCGACCCTACGCCTGATCTTTCCTTCCTCCGCGCTCGTCCTCGGTCTGACG
>JAAYIQ010000099.1 GCA_012523365.1 Clostridiaceae bacterium | reverse complement strand
TATGACAGTTTGGGCATATGAACGTATCAAAAATTTGTATTGGAAATTTGGGTATATCGCTGTTATGGTTGCGGTATTTCTATTTCTGTTTTTTTGTGTTCTAATTACTGATTTAAAGAAAAAGGGACCCAGTTAACCCGAAAAAGCTATGAAGAATGTTTTAAAAAACAATAGTGTTAGCTGGTATATTTTCGACATCCGTTATCTGCGAATCTAAATTTAAAACAAATACGGCAAATAACACAATAGCCGAATTATATTTAAACGCGGCGATTTTCGTGTATACTGTGACTGAGGTGATATGGATGTTTTCGGTGATCGACACGAAACAGAAATTTTTTACGACTTCCGAGCTTATGGATCAAGGGCTCTCATACTACAAGATCAACCAACTTGTAAAAAATGGAGCACTCAAGAAAATCAATAAGCGAACATATGAGAATGCTTTTTACTCCGAAGAAGAGAATGACTTTTACACTGCGATGGCATATGTTCCGGATGGGGTGATCTGTCTGATGAGCGCCGCAATGTATTACGGCCTGACTACGTACATACCGGAAGCCGTGGATGTTGCGATCGATCGAAAGAAAAAAGTGAGCACCCTTCCCGCATGGCCGCAAATTAAACTCTATTATTTCAGCTCGGAAAGAATGGCGAAGGGGGTAACGATTGTTCGGGAAGGAAGTAACTTTTTTCGCATATATTCTATTGAAAAAACGGTCGTGGATATTGTGTACTATAGGAATAAGGTCGGGGTCGAAGAAACAGCGGAAGTGCTGAGAAACTACCTGCAAAGAAAGGATCGACAACCGAATCTGCTTTATGCCTGTGCCAAGAGTCTGCGGTGTGAGAAGGTCCTCAGGACATATCTGGAGGTTTTACTGTAATGAACGCTACTTCAGTCAAAGCAAGACTGCGAAACTTTGCCGAGAAAAGCGGTAAAACTTTTCAGGAAGTCCTCTTGTATTATGGGATTGAGAGAACGATATATCGCATCTCTGTTTCAGAGTACACAGGTCATTTTACGCTCAAAGGAGGGATTTTCCTCTACGCGCTCTTTGATCGAAACTATGAAAGAGCGACTTCGGATATTGATCTGTTGGCAACAAAGATTTCTAATAGTACAGAGGAAATGAAGACTGTGTTTCAGCATATCTTTGCCATTGAGGCGGATGATGCGATCCGGTATGATTTGGAATCGATATCAGTAAAGAATATTGCGGAGTTTAAAGAATATCTTGGGCTGAACGTGTCCGTGTTCGCGTATCTGGACCGAACGCAAATTCCTGTTTCTATTGACGTTGGCTTTGGAGATATCGTTTATCCTGAGAGAATTGAGATGGAGTTTCCGGTACTATTGGACATGGAGGCGCCAAGGGTATACGCATATTCTGTCGAGTCTGTTATCGCCGAGAAACTGGAAGCCATTGTTTCGAATGGGATGATGAACAGTCGTTACAAGGATTTCTATGACATTTTTGTGCTATCCAAGAGATACAGATTTGAGTCAATGAGATTGGCTGATGCGATAACGGAGACATTTTCTCGTCGTGGTACTGCACTAAGCAAAGAGACATCCGCTCTTGGCGATGAATTTTTGGCAGATTCGATGCATCAAACAAGATGGCGATCATTTGTCAAAAAGAAAAAGGCGATGATCCCGGTTCAAATGGACGACGCGGTTTCTTGGTTGCGGGCGTTCATTATTCCGTTGATCGAAATGATCGAAAAGAATTCTGTAGGAAATCAGATATGGCAACCGGAGATAGGGCTGTGGAAATGATGCTTTGTCAGAGCCAGACAGATCTTCAAAGAAATAGTTCCCGGAACATGAACAAGTCAGCGAAGCATCACAGCACCGAGCAAATATGATCGCCAATGAAGATGTTTTTCGAATACGAAGCCGATTGATCAGAGGCCTGCCAAATTCCGGAAAACGCGAAGGGTATGATTTGTGAAAGAGCAGAGTGAGAAGCATGACGAAGAAAGTTTTCAAAACCAATCAGATCATAACCGCGGTGGTCTCAATTGTTGCGGGACTGTTTTTCGCGTATTTATTCAGACGAGAGATTTTCCATTTATTTCAGTCCTCATCGGAAAAATCGATGTACTATATTTTTCTTGTATGGCC
>JAAYIQ010000098.1 GCA_012523365.1 Clostridiaceae bacterium | reverse complement strand
GAGGTGACGCTCGTTGATGATTTTCGGGAGCGAAAAGTAAGCACCGCCCCGGTCCGGGACCTGCTGTCGTTTTACCACGACCAGTGGATGGATTTTTCGCATCGCCTGGTCGGCGGAGAGTGCCTTTCTGAGGTCCAAGACCGTAACATTCGCGCGCTTAAGCGCCTGCTCGCCGAACATCCGGGCGAGAACATGGTCGTCGGCAGTCACGGCACCGCGCTTTCCCTGATCGTGAACTATTTCGATCCCGCATTCGATTACGACCGGTTCGAGGAGATTCGTGAGCTCATGCCGTGGGTTGTTAAACTGTTGTTTGACGGGGATACGTTTCTGGGGTTCGAATCGATCGATGTTTTTCGAAAATAATATAGCTTCGGGGAAAATAGCAAGAATGCCGCCGTTATGGGCGGCATTTTTTGGGGGAAGCCTTCGAGTCGATGAGAGCCGGGCACGCCGGCGGCAGAGTCGTCGTCAACTCAATCTCATGTGACTCTTTTCGCGGCTCCTGTAACAGGTCAGAGCGCTCTATATCTTCTGAAATTATTCGCGCGAAACGATTCTCTTTATCAGATTAATATGATAACATTCACTTACAATATATTAGGAGAGTTCTGTGTTATGCAACGTGACCTGTATTACAAATCATCCAATAAAGTCACTCCGGTCGGATTGATCGTACTATTGCTGGCGACGTTCGTCGTCGGAAGTTTGCTCAGTTTCGCTTATCTTTATGCAGTTCAAGCCGTTAAAATGATTTATTTTCGTATTCTCTTTGTTGTCGTGCTCGGCGTACTTTCGGGGGTAATCGGTGCGTTGATATGCAAATCGACGAAAGTCCGTAACCGCGCTCTGGCAATCATCGTATCGATCATCGGCGTCGTTGCCTTTAATTACGTCAAATGGGCGGCGTTCATTCACCTCATCGCTGAGGAGTACTCCGCCGATTTCGGCTCACGCCTCCAGCGCCTGCCGGAACTTCTCCTGAATCCGATCCAATTGATCGCCAAGATCTCGCTTTTGAATGAGTCCGGTACCTGGGTAATCAACAATTCCTCCGAAGCAGTTCGCGGGGTTCCGCTCGCGGGTGTCTGGATCGTCGAGTTTTTGATCATCATGATTGCTCACCTGTTCTTTATCGATGAAAAAGTGAGTAAACCTTTCATCGAGAAGGACAATGCCTGGGCGGAAGAATTGAAACAGACGTTTTATTTTCGCGAATTTGTCGGCACATCTCACGCCTCCTCCATCGAAAGAGACCCTTACATATTGTTGGATAATGTCGAAGACGGACCGATCTCGACCGGAATGTTCCTGGAAGGAGATTTATTTGTTTCTTCGGACAAGAGCGAGAATTATCTGCGAATCAAGCATGTTACCGTCACCAACGCCGCAAGGAGCAAACGCACTGAACGAAAGATCGTGAATTACCTTTCCGTCAGCAAGGATTTTGTTGACCGCCTGATTGACAAGGCCTCGCCGCAAATCTAGCGCAGGTCTGACCGAAAGGAGGCGAATCATATGATCCTCTCCGACATAACCGGTGTTTTCCGTAAATCCGTCGCCACCGTCGACTCCGTTGAAAATCCGTTTGAGGACTATTATCTCATCCGGCTCATTCCCGCCCCCGGCGTCTCCTGGACGCCCGGGGAGCACGGAATATTTCGCTTGCCTCTGCGAGACATCAAAGCCTGGAATTGGCGCCCTTTCTCGGTCGCTTCGATTCCCGAAGAAGGCGTTGTTTTGATCGGAACGCGCACCGGGCAAACAGCAAGTCCGTTTAAACGTCGCTTCCTTCAGCTCGACAAAGGTTCGCCCGTCAAGATGAACGGGCCCTTCGGCTGGTTCAAGCTCAAAGATGCCACCTCGCCCGTCGTGTTCTTCGCGGCGGGTGTCGGCATCACACCGATCCGAGCGCTTTTATTAAGCCTTCGAGCCGACACGTCCCGGGATATCGAAATCGTTTACGCATCCGGGGGTCAGTACCTTTTCGGGGAAGAAATCGAGGGCATCGTCCGCGACAATCCGAAAATGACGCTCTATAAGACGACCGATCCGGAATCGACACGCACTCAGCTCGCGGCGCTGGCCGCAAAACACGACGACCGCGCCTACTACTTTCTTTCCGCGGCACCGGGCGTGATCCGGTCTGTACGACGTCACTTGCGAAGCTCCGGCATTTCCCGAAAAAGGATCATCGACGACACATTCCGGGGATATCGGGGATAGGATTCGCGGATATGAATTCGCAGGGTCATTTCTCACCCGAAGCTTCGGGACTTTTCGAGCATCCACAAGGGGATTGCCGCTCCGACTCCCATCCGGTGTAAATCACTCGGTTGAAGGATCATCCGCTCGAGCCTCCGGAGGGACGGCAACGTTCGCCATCGCGGCTTCTTTCTTTTTGAGCCCGGCTTTGCTATAACTTTCATAGCCCCATGTGACCGCGAAACCGATCGCGACGAGAATGACAAAGAGCACCCAGCTTCCCGGCTCGGACGGAATCAGCATTCTTGCCGAACCGATGATCAGGCCCGCGAATGACCAACTGAGTATCGGCTTGTGGCGCATGTACATCCGGTTAAGCAGATTGGAAAGCCCGATCATTCCCAACACGGCGCCGAGCCCGTAGAAGATCAGGATTTTCCAGTCAAGACCGGCAAGAGCGTTCATAATATCATCGAAGATGCCCATCATATAGAGCACCGATCCACCGGGCACGCCGGGGAGCACCATTAAAGCGCTCGACAGCGCCGCGCCGATCATAAGATAGATCATATTGGGAGAAGCCGTGCTGTCGACGACCGATCCCGTCGACAACGACAGAAGAAAGCCGATCGCAATTCCGATAACGAGAGCGACAACCCGGCCGACGGACGGCTTGCGATTATCTTCCAGCACCGTCCGAACCGAGGCCAGAACACAGCCGAGAAGAACACCGAGGATCACGAAGGCGTATTGCGTAAACACCCAGGCAAAAATCCATCCGCTTAAGATCAGACCAAACGCCAACCCGAGCGCGAAGGGGATCCAGCGCAACAGTTTAAGCTTTGCCAAATCCTTCATCAGCCCTTCATAGAGGCCGAGAAGAAGAATCATCGTCCCGCCGCTCATGCCGGGCAGGATGATCACGAGGCCGACCACGGCACCCTTAATGAATTTGATGGCCGGGTCCATACCGATGCGCTTGGCTTGACCGGTGTCGTTTCTCAATCCTCTGTTCTCCTTGCCGGTCGGGTTTGATTGCGCGAAAATCAATCCCTCCCCGTGATGCGTTACGCGATCTCGCATCCGCGCTACTTTGTGAATTGTATCACGCCGAGGCAATACGCCGCCAGTTTTTTCTAAGCGGAAAGTCAATCCATGGATCATCCTATTATGGTTAGTCGGATATAGGCATCGTCGACGGCGATTTCGCCATATCTCTGCTCTCGACCCGAAAGGACGCCGAAATCGTTGATCCTCTCCGATCCTCATGCTTCTCTATCGAATACTCCGAAGCCCCGACTTCATCGCGAGCTTTCGCAGAAACGGCACATACATCACCGGCGATTTCAGATTTTTCAGAAGTAGGTTGAATCGAATCCTTCTCGCCTTCGCGGAGTAACGGGGGAGAAAATCCTGAAGGCCTTTTTCGAGGCTTTCCGCAAGAAAAAGCGAGGTTCGAAGCGCGTAGCTGATGCCCTCTGCCGAGCTCGGACTGATCGCACCGGCCGCCTCGCCGATCAGCGCGACATCACCCTTTCCGGCACTGAAACGGGACGCGCGCGTCGGTCGATAAATATAAGCACCCTCGGTCCGGGTCTTCTTTTCGAAAGCGAATCCGAGCCGGGTCAACTTCTCTTTCAGCCGTTCAAACTTCTCGGCGACATCCTTACCCGGACGAAGCGCCGAACCTAAGAGGATCTGTCCGTCCTTCGGAATTACCCACGAATAGAAATCCGTGATCTCATGATCGAAAATCGCCGTGAAATACGGCATCGGCGCTTCGCACGCGAACCACTCCTGGATCGAGATATATTTCTCGGGGGAGCGTTTTTCGCCGAAAAGCGCTCTGCGCACCTTCGAACACGCGCCGTCCGCCCCGACGAGTATCCGCGTCCGCGCCGTATGCTTCTGATCGCCCCGGGTGTATCGAACCTCGTACCCGCCCCGGATCGCGCTGTAGTCTTGAAAAACACTGCCGAATTGCCTGTCAACCGCCGCCGGGATCGTTGAGATCAGCCAACGTTCGAATTTCCCGCGATCCATGTTGAAGTAGAAACGCTGATACAGCCTCTCCAGGTCGTTATTCAAATCGATCGTTCGGACCGCGAAAAGCTGAGGGTCAACCAATACATCCTTCGGGATGCCAAGGCCGAGCCGCGCGATCATCTCCTGTGCGTCAGGCGCCAAAAGCCCTCCGCAACATTTCCCGTCCGGCCTTTGCTCCGCACCGTTTCCGGGTTCTCGTTTATCGATCAGGAGCACCTTATACCGTTCACCGATCAGCCGGGCAAGATTGGCTCCGGCCGGGCCTGCGCCTACGATAGTCACGTCATACATGCTTGGGACCGCCTTCGGAAGTGATGGATCAGGCAGCAAACCTCACAAGCTTCGCGCAGGAACATGAGCACCTGCAGCCGGCCGTGAGTCCGCACCGTCTCTACGCACCGCGCAGAAACGGAAGCACCCGGTCCAGTACATTATATATGACATGGCCCCGATTTTTCAGGATAACAATCCCGGCGTTCGGAAGAACTTTGCGCAGACGAATCTCGCATTTGGGTGCGTTCGTCAGTTGGTCGTTCTCTCCCGCGATATATAGGATCGGTATCGTGAGCCGGAGCAGATCCACGTCCGGAAGGACCGGGATCGGCCCGGTATACGGACGGTAGTTCTTTGCGATCAGGTCGATCGTATCTTTAACGATCTGCGGGATCTCGTCCTGTCCGTAAACCATTTGCGTAATCTTGTCCGCACCTTTTTCGCCTTGAAGGGAAAAAAGGATCAGTCGAAAAACCCAGCGCGCTCGCATGGAAGCAAGTCCCGAAGCGGCGAGAAGGACCAGTTTCTCGATCTTCCCGGGAAAGGTCGAGGCGAATTTGAGCGCGATCCACGCACCCAGAGAGTTGCCCATGACCGATGCCTTCCCGATCCCGAGCCGCTCGAAAACCTCCGCGAGCCATTGCGCGTATCCGTCGGACCGAACGTCCGGGCGGGTCTCGGCACTATGACCGGCGTCGCCGATCAAGTCGACCGAAAATACCCGATAATATTTCCCGAGTTCCCGGATGTCCGCGAACCACGCCGCGCTGTTGCTGGTCGATCCGTGCAACAGCACAAGTGACGGATTACTATCGGAACCGGACTCCAGAATATATGTCGTCCCGAAGGAGGTCTCGACATAATACTCCTTGTATTCAAAATCCACCGCCGCCAGAAGCCGGTTGTAGTGTTCGATGATTCGCTCCCTGCCGAATTCGGATTTGAAGATTGATTCCGGGATCTTCTTATCTTTCACACTCATTCTTTTGCCTCCATCTCCATATTACCCAATGCATCGAGGATGACCGCCGTGAACGCCGGGCTTCCCCACAGCATGATCCGGACGATCTTGTCCGGCTCGATGTATTGAGAAGTCATGGACTTATAACCATACTCCGGCGGACAGGAATTAATCGTCGCCGATATCCAGTTGACGATCCGGACCGCTTCCCCACTGTTATGAACCGGGAAGTCAATGACCGACGAGACCTTGATCTCACGCTCCGCGTCTCCGACGATCGATTGGAGACCGGGATACGGTTCGGCGAGGGCCTGATCCTTTCCGCCCTCGACAAAAAGGCTCAGGTCGTGCCCGGTCACGCGCCACGATTTCCCGACCTTCTGAGCCTTAAGCCGGCTTTCCCGGATATATCGCTGGATCGTCTTCGGATGCATCTGCAACATCTCGGATATCTGTTCGACGGTATAAAAGTTCTCGTTACTCATGGATCGTTCCTCTTTACTCTTAATGCTTATTGATTCCTTATAGTTCTTTATTGTTCCCTGTTGAGGTCATTATATGCTCCGCTTTATTCCTTGTCAAGTCCAAATGAATCATTTTAGTCGGCGTATTTCTTAGCGGGAATAATCAGCCGGGATTTCATTCGATCCGCAAAAAAGCCGCCCGTTCGGCGGCTCTGCGAAAATCCCGGACCGAGGGCGTATCCCGCTGCCCGGCCGTTCCTCTCCGTGCTTTTTACTCGAAAAACATCGGATCCTTCCCGAGGATCGTCGTATAGTGCTTCTTGATAAAGTGCGGATCCCCTTCCGCCATCAGCATATTGGCGGCGCGGTCCGCGTATCGGATCGCCAGTCGCTCGAAGGCGCACGTCAAAGGGGATATCTCATCGATGCTCCCCGTGGTGATCCGATTCATACAACAACAATTATACTTACAACGCTTCCGAAGCGCACAAGTTTGACATTCCACAGGTTCCTTCCCTCCGTCCCCGGCCACACGGGCGACATTTTCGGGGATCAATCCGTCAAACACATCGCCCATCCGGTATTCCGGCAAATCCAGAAACTGAACACAGGGATAGATCGCGCCGTCCGGAGCGACCGAAAGTTGGCGTTTACCGAAACGACAGGTCTGATTGATCCCTCTTCCGTCCATGATATGCGACCGGATCTTATTCTCGAAAAGCGTCAGCTCAAAATCATCGCCTGCCCGGGTCTTTTCCGCGTAAAAGTCAGACAGGAGCAGATACTGCTTTTCGAGCTCTTCCATGCGTCCCGGTGTCCAGTCCGCTTTGATCCCGACCGCGGGAACGGTCTGCACTTTTCGGAACCCCTTCCCGAAAAGCCATCGGACCGACTCCGCGAACCGGTCGACGAGGGGTGGGTGGATCGTACACATTGCGGTCGCCTTTGGCCGATATCGAAGAAGCAAATCGATCGTCTCCTCCAGACGATCCGCCGAAGATGTACCGTCCTCCATCCGACGGGAGTCCTCTTGCATGAGCCCGTCGTGGGAAAGGCCGATCCCGATATCATGCGCCGCCGCAAACTCCAGAAAAGATTCGTCCATAAGGGTTCCGTTCGTCACCAGAAGATAATAAAAAACCTCGCCCTTCCCGGCGCGAAGCGTATCGCAATACGCCACGGTCTTTTCGATCAGATCACGATTGAGGAGCGGTTCTCCCCCGTAAAAACACAGCCCCGTGTGCTTACATCCGGACGGGATCAACGGATCGTCCTTTGAGCATATAGAAAGATCGACCGCGGCAACGGCCGTCGTGAGACTCATCCTTTTTGCGGAATAATCGTGAACGCAATACGCGCAACGCATATTGCACTCATCCGTGATATGAAGGGTCAGATTCATGTAAACGCTCCGCTTATCGATTCATTTTATTGACGATTCGAGTATTAATTGGATTTCAACTCCCGGGCATAACTCTTCCGACCAGAACGGGGTCTTCCGTGCCTTCCGCATCGGATGTTCCGGGCTCGATATACATAACATCTCCGGCGAGCATGATTTCTTCCGTCTCTTCCGGTATTGTGTTTTTGCCTTCAAACCAACGCTCCTCCGGCACGATACCTGCCGTACGAGTCATTTCCGTAGCCGTTGTTTCCGAAATAGCAGGTGCTCCCGCAAGATTCACGTCGTCGTTTTTGGCGTTCGGATTACACTGGGAAATCGCCAGCGCAGTCAGGGATGCCATGATCAGAGCGGCAGAACCCTTGAGATTTCCTCCGGGCTTATTCACGGATCGGGCGTCCTTGATCGACGGGTACTCGGCTTCATCATAAGACTTCAAAGGATCTACACTCATCTTGATCTCCTCCTAAGGCTTCTGCTTTTCGCAAAGGATTCCTTATATATTAGGACGAACCAAAGGAAATATTCGTTGCATGAGCCGGGAGTCACGCCTGCGAAAAGGATCACACGGCCGTATATCCGCCGTCGACCTTGATGTTCTGTCCGGTGATATAGGACGCTTCGTCGCTGGCGAGGAAAACGGCGGCGGCATTCAGCTCGCCCTCCGCTCCGTATCGGCCGAGTGGGACAGATACGTGCATGAAATCGGTGAACGCCTTCGTCCGTAAGGTGTCCGCGGTCAGCTCGGTCTCGAAATAACCCGGGCTGATCGTATTACAGGTGATGTTGTGTTTCGCGAGTTCCGCTGCGACCGCACGCGTGAAGTTGATGACGCCGCCCTTGGAGGAGTGGTACGCGACGGTGTCCATCGCCGTGTTACCGACTTGTCCGTAAATCGACGCGATATTGATGATCCGGCCGTAATCATTTTGGACCATGATATTCGCGAACGCGCGCGTCACTTTAAACACGCTCGTGAGATCCGCCTCGATCGTATAGTTCCAGTCCTCGTCGGTCAT
>JAAYIQ010000097.1 GCA_012523365.1 Clostridiaceae bacterium | reverse complement strand
TCAAAATTCGTCATGCGTCGCTCCTTTCGCCGGCATGTCCGCCCGCGCGAGCACGAGTGAAAGCGGCGGCCGCTCCGACGATGCGTTCTTCCGAGAAATGAGGACCGATGATTTGAAGACCGAGCGGCAAGCCTTCTTTACTGGTCCCGCAGGGTACCGAAGCGGCGGGAAGTCCCGCAAGACTTGCCGGGGCGGTGAAAAAATCCGTTTCAAAAACCGTCAGCAGTCCGTACGCTCCGGGAATCGGTGCCGCCGAACAAGTCACGGGACCGATGATCAGGTCAAATCGTCCGAAGGCCGCACGAAAAGATTCCGCGAGCAATGCTTTGACTTGCAAGGACTTCAGGTAATACGCCTCGTATTTGCCCTGCGACAAGAAATAGTTGCCGAGCATTACGGATTCCTTTACGTGATCTCCGAAGCCTTCGCTTCGGGACATCTCATAAACTTCCGATAGGGATCGGGCGCCGGGCGACCGGTATCCGTACTTTATGCCGTCCAGGCGACTCAGGTTCGCGGAGGCCTCCGCGCGCGAGATGACTGCAAATGCCGTTACGGCATGCTTCAGTTCCGGCATGGAAAACGTCTCCACTCCGGCTCCGCCGGCGCGGAGGAGGTCCATCGCCGACATCACTGATTCCCGAACCTCCGGATCCGCTTTACCGTCCAGAAACTCCTCGGGAACTCCGATTTGAAGGCCGGAAAGACCGGCTGTCCCGGCCGCTTCGATATTGATCGGGTCTGTTTCCGCAGATGTCTGATCCGCGGGATCGAGTCCCGAAATGATATTCAAAATTGCCGCGCAATCCATGATATCGCGACCAACCGCACCGATCTGATCCGTCGAGGAAACAAATGCGTAGAGCCCGAGACGGGAAACGGTTCCGTATGTCGGGCGCAAGCCGCACACTCCCGCCCATGCGGCCGCCTGTCTTAATGCCCCTCCGGCATCCGACGCCAGCGCGCATACCGCTTCTCCGCTCGCGACTGCCGCCGCGGACGCGCCGGTGATCCGGCCGGGATCCGCGGGGTGCCGGGTCGGCCCGAAGTAAGATGTCTCCGTCGCCCGACCCATCCCGAACTCATCAATATTGAGTTTTCCGATCAAAATCATTCCGGCTTCCTCGAGTTTGCGAACTGCGGTTGCAGAGAATGTCGGAACATAGTTCTCGAGCATCCTGGACCCGCCCGTTGTCGTTTTGTCTTTAATGCAAATATTATCGTCCACGGAAATCGGCACGCCGGCCAGAGGAGACAATACCTCCCCGGCTTCGATCCTTCTCTGCGTTTCCCCGGCCGCATCCATTGCCTCTTTCTCAAAAAGGCGGATGTAGCATCGGTTCGCCGGCTCCTTTTCGCGGATGACGGAAAATACTCCGGCCACACACTCGGGACCGGTCGTCGCGCCCTCGCGAATCATACGCCCCAGCTCCGTCGCTGTTTTGTAAGTCGCCTCTTGGTTTTTCATATCGGATGTCCTTTCCTTCCCGAGAACCTCTTTATTCCAGGGTTTGCGGAACTTTAAAATACCTGTCTTTCGACTCCGGGGCGTTGGTCAGGAGTTTCTCCGACCGGTCGCTGTTGGTAACCGCATCATCGCGAAAAACATTCGTCACCGGGAAAAGGTGGTACAGCGGCTCCACGCCGTCCGTGGCAAGGGAGGCCATCTCATCCGCACGCACGAGAAACTCCTCCATCCCGGACTTGAATTCTGCGCGTCGGGAATCCGAAAGTCGGATTTTGCTCTGCTCTTCCAAATCCAGAATCAACTCATCCGTTATCCTCAATGCAAACCTCCGATCACGGTTTCGCAAGGCTCTTTTCGCGATTAAAAACGTACGCGCTCGCACATTATCGCACCCCGAAAACCGACTCCTATAACCTAGAAATTTTAACACGGGAAGAAGGTGAACGCAAGAAAAAACCCACCCGGAAAGGGCGCCGCTCGGCGCTTTCGGACGGGAGATTCTCCGTTTAATAAAGGCATTTTTCGGCCGCGAACGATCAGTCCGCAAACATCAATTCGTAAATATCCGCTGCCTCATCCGCTCCGACCGGCACAAAACTTCCGCGGGTCGCACCGTCCAGTTCCAGATGCTCGACCAGATACGGAATATCTTCTTTCTTGCCGCCGATTTCCTCCATGCGGACGGGCAGTCCGCACGCGTGCCAGAATTGCTCGAGACGTGCGATACCTTTGAGCGCGGTTCTCTCCGGATTGAAAAAGTCCATTTCACACCCGAAAACCCGAACCGCCAATTGAGCGAATCGCATGACATCGTGCTTCATCGTATATTTCATCCACGCCGGAAAAACCACCGCCAATCCGGCACCGTGTGTCACGCCGTACAGCGCGGACAGCTCATGTTCCAGAGCGTGACTGCACCAATCCTGCTCACGGCCGACGCCGACGATGTTGTTATGCGCGACGGTTCCGGCCCACATGATATTCGCTCTTGCGTCATAATCATCCGGATCGGCCAGAACCTTCGGAACCTCGCGAAGCATCGAGAGCAGGAGTCCTTCACAAAGTCGATCCGTTGTCTCAACGTTTCCGGTGTTCGTAAAATAACGCTCGAAAATATGCGCCATGATGTCCGCCGACCCCGCCGCCGTCTGATAAGCGGGCAGGGTCTGAGTCAGAGCCGGATTCAGGATCGAGAAAACCGGACGGATCAAATCGTCGGAATACCCGCGCTTATACATCCCGTCGGTCTTTGTTATTACCGAGCTCTCGGAGCCTTCCGAGCCTGCCGCCGCGATCGTTAAGATCGTCGCGACCGGCAGGGTCTTCCGCGCTCTCGAGCGTCCGGCATAGAAATCCCAAAAATCTCCTTCATAACATGCACCCAAGCCGATCGCTTTTGCCGAGTCGATTGCAGACCCGCCGCCGACGGCGAGGATGAAGTCCACCTTCTCCTTAAGACAAAGTTTGATCCCTTCATAGACAAGAGTGTCTTCCGGATTGGGCTTGACGCCGCCGAGTTCGACATAATCCAGCGCGGCCGTCCGGAGGGACTTCCGCACACGCTCGAGAAGACCGGAACGCACAACGGATCCGCCTCCGTAATGAACCAGAAGCTTTTGCGCTCCGAATTCCTTTGCGAGTGCGCCGACCTCTTGCTCGGTGTCTTTTCCGAAAATAAACTTCGTCGGGCTGTAGAACCGAAAATTATCCATTTCTCTTCCCCCCTTGATGAGCTGATTACCGTTCCGAAACCAAAAGCCGGAGCCCGGAACACATGAAACCGATTACGGGTTATTGACTGATTTCAGTCATTTTGAAACGATCCTGCTTTGCCAGTTCTTCCACCATTTCCAGTAGGGCACCCTGTGAAATCGCCTTCTTCTGAGCATCGTCGGCATCTTTGGTTCCGACGAAAAAAATCACGTGAAAACCATAATCCGTGCGAACGATATCCTTGTCGCCGATCTCACGCTCGGGATCAAAGCACCACTGCTCAAACTCCGGAACCATTTGTCCCTTGGAAACCGTATATTCGGCGGACTCCAGCGCGATGCCGTTGCGAAGATGCTCATCGCCGATCAGCACCATGTCTTCATACGCCGCGATCCGTTCAAGCGTTTCCTCCGCTTTCACGCGCGCCGCTTCGATTTCTTCTTCGGTTGCGTCCGCTTCCTGAATACCGTTGATCGGAGCGGAATAGAGTATGTGCCTTACCGTCGGCAGAGCAAGCTCCCCTTCGGCAAACTGATAATTCTCGATATAGTCACCCGAGTACATATCCGCCAGATATAAGCGTTTGAGCAGATTTTTCAGTTGATCGACGGTCATGTTCTCGCCCCACAGTTGACGGATATATGCCTCCGTGGACATTCCGGTCGACTCGGCATATGCCGAGATCTGCGCAACATCTTCTTCGATTTGTTTGGAGGTTTCCTCCGAAATCGAAATGTCGTTATCCTTGGCCAACGAGCATAAAATATAGAATTGCCGAATCTCGTCGATTACCTGGCTAACCATAAACTCACCCCAGGTCCCTTTCCCGTCCGGCGTCATGTCGCATGTCGCGGAAAGATCCAGCGACTGCGTCGCGGTTGCGGGATAATAGCCGTACTGAGCATAAGTCGACATCAGTTGAAAGGAATAAATCAGGTGATAATTGTACTCTTCTGCGGTAATAGTCGTCCCGTCGATCATGAATGTTTTATTCAGGAGCGGGATCAACTGTGCCTCGTAAATATCTTCCATCCGACCCGGTTGAGCCACAAATTCGGGCATTGATGAGGCGGTCGAATCGGAAGCATCGGATCCGAGCGTCGTGAGGGTCGATGTGGTTCCGTCGGGGGTCTTGTCGCATCCGGCCGATATGGTCAGCAACAGGAAGCAAACCGGCAAAATTGTTGCGATACGCCGATATAATTTGTTGGTCATTTTGTCTCCTTATCGGTTTCATTAGTTATAAAGATAGCGTCATTATAGCATACCGGTCGAAAAACAACGGTCGGCAAGCGCGGCAAAAACGCGGCAAAGCCATTCACAGCAATTCCAGAAATATCGGACAGTGATCCGAGCCCATTATGTCCGTCAGCATTCCCGCGTCCGAAACCCTTTCCGCCAAGGTCTCGTCGGTAAAGAAATAGTCGATACGCCAGCCGACGTTCCGGTCCCGGGCAAATGTTTTATACGACCACCACGAGTACTTCCCGGTCGTGTCCGGATAAAGGAGGCGGAAGGTATCCACCAATCCTTTCTCCGCAAAGGTATCCATGTATGCGCGCTCCTCCGGCAGAAACCCCGAGATCTTGGAATTGGCGGCCGGGTTGGTAAGATCGATTTCACGGTGTGCGGTGTTCACGTCACCGCACACGATGACGTGCCGCCCCTCTTCAATATCGGCGGCGACTTTTTCGAGAAAACAATCGTAGAAGGCAAGCTTAAATTCGAGTCTGTCGGGGCCCTGCCCTCCGTTCGGAAAATATATGTTATAGAGGATGAAGTCGTTAAAATCCGCGCGGATTGTCCGGCCTTCATGATCGAACCGGTCATCACCGAGTCCGAAGGATACGGACAGCGGTTCTTTTCGCGCGAAAAGAGCCGTACCGGAATACCCCTTGCGCTCCGCAGCGTTGAAATATCCGTGATAGCCGGGAATTTCCGCAACCTCCTGCGGATACTGCTCCGGCATCGCCTTCGTTTCCTGAAGACAGACGATGTCCGCATCAAAAGAACGGAAGCTGTCCAGAAATCCCTTTTGCGCAACCGCACGAATTCCGTTCACATTCCAGCTGATCAGTCGCATACATACCTCACGCGAGCATCGACAAATGCCCTTTTTTTTGTTTTCATTATATCAGAGAACCGTTTTCACCAAGAGAGGATTACATATGAATGACAACTCCGTTTCTTCATTTTCCGTGCTGACGTCCGGGGAGGCTGCAGAAAAATATTCCTCGGAGCCGGTCGACATCGCGATCGTCGGGGGCGGACCGGCAGGTTATTCGGCTGCCGTCAACGCCGTCAACCGCGGAAGAACTGCGGTGATAATCTCCGGAGACTATCGGGAGAGTTATCTCTATAAGGCCTCTTCGGTCGAAAACATGCCCGGCATGCCCGGCCAAAGCGGCGCCGGACTTCTGGAGGCATTTCGGGGACACGCGCTCTCGATGGGCGCCGTTGAAATCCCGGGACAGGTCCTTCTCATCATGCCGTTTCCGACCGGGGACGGTACGAGTCTGTTTCAACTTGCGTACGGCAATAATATTCTCGCCGCCCGATCGGTCGTTCTCACCGTCGGTGCCTCCGCCTTCAAGCCTTATCCGGGAGAATCGCACCTGCTCGGACGCGGCGTCAGTTACTGCGCGACCTGTGACGGAATGCTGTACCGAGGAAAGACGACGGCGGTAATCGCCAAGTCTGCGGACGCCGTCGAGGAAGCCGGCCACCTTGCCAAGATCGGCTGTAAGGTCCTCTTCTTTGCCTCCGCTCCGGACATGAAGAAATGGGGTTCTCACATTCCCGACGGAGCTTTTGACCAGATCGTTACCGCGTCTTCCTTTGAAATCACGGGCGAGGATCAGGTGACCGCGCTGATTGCGGACGGCTCGAAATACACAGCGGACGGCGTTTTCATTCTGAGGAGCTCCATCGCTCCGGACGCTTTGCTTCCGGGAATCGATATTTCGGACGGGTACATCAGCGTCGATCGTTCTCAGGCAACCTCTGTCCCCGGCGTGTTCGCGGCGGGCGACTGCACGGGGAAACCGCTTCAGATCGCGAAGGCACTCGGTGAGGGATTGGTCGCGGCTCTTTCGGCCGATGCCTTTCTCGCCGCGGAAGAGCGCGCAACAAGGGACTGACTGAAGACATAATCGAGATATCTGTCACACATGACTCCGACAGAACCGACAGCTTTTAATGAACAGTAACGGCCGTTAAGAGAAGGAGGGAATGAAGGATATGGATAAAACAAAACAGATCCTAATAGTATTTACCGGCGGGACCATCTCGTCCCGTATTCACAAGAAAGCACTGGAGCTCGGCACCGCCCCGTACACACTCCTTGAATCCGTCCGGAAGTCACCCGGCTCGTTTGATATTATCGAGCCGATCAGCGTCTTTTCGGAAAATATCACTCCGGAGATGTACCGCGTGCTGTTCGGTGCGATCGGCAAGGCTTTTTCGCCGGCCAAACACTGCGGCATCATGATCGCGCACGGCACCGACACGATGGCGTATACCGCACAGCTGGCAAACCTCTTCTTTTCCAAATACACCGTGCCCGTCGTGCTTTTCGGGAGCAAGCGCCCGTTGGACGATCCCCGGAGTGATGCACGGGCGAACTTCAAGGCCGCGCTTAACCTTGTCTCTTCCGTCGAAAAAGGTGTATACGTCGTCGGTCAGGCATCGGACAAGAAGGTCTATGTCCACCACGCCGGCCGGGTCCAAAGCGCCGACGTCCGGACGGACGACTTTTCGAGTTTCCGGAATCGCTTCGCGGGAAAGATCGTCCGAGGGGCGT
Source organism: Clostridiaceae bacterium (assembly GCA_012523365.1). Lineage (GTDB taxonomy): Bacteria > Bacillota > Clostridia > Saccharofermentanales > Saccharofermentanaceae > JAAYCT01. The sequence goes on along the minus strand of JAAYIQ010000097.1, from coordinate 8,313 downwards.
TCGTTCCGAATCCCGATTTTAAAGAACCGCCGGTCTTCCCGGCCGCCTCCTCCGCCCTCTCGAAAATCAAGAAGCTCTCCGCGCTTCCGACGGAGCGGACCGTGCTGTGTATTCCCGCCTCATGCTGTACCGGTTTTGAGATATATCAGGTCGGCATGCCCTCGTTTCGATATGTCCTGGTTCAGCCGTACCACTCGGGGACCGCAAACGCCCTTTCCGAGGACAATCCGTTCTCGCTTCTTTTCCTGAAAAAGGCTTGTGACAGCAAAGGAAAGCGAATTTTTCTCGGCCCGTGCGATATCGAAAAGCCGCTCTATTCGACGTCTCAGGCGCTCCGGGAGGCCGGGATCACGCCGATCCCCGACATGCCTTTCGAGACCGCGTGGGCGATTCTGATGCTTTGCACCTGGCTGGGGATCGACCCGGACAAGTTCCTGAAGAAGGGCAAATAGATCCCCGGCCGCAACGATGCCGCCTTCTTGGTCGTCTATTGGGTATGTACCGAGAGGCCTGGCGGTCATGAACGTTGGCTCGATGATGCGAATACGATCCGCTAACCTTGGAAAGGCGAAAAATGAGAAGTAAGTTGAAAGTGTCGCCGGTTCTCTTTTACGGAACTCCGAAATACCCGACCAAAGACGCCGTCCGCGCGGATCCCCTGATCCTTAATGCGTTACCGCAAAGATGGAAGGCAATGCCTGCCCTATGCGTCGCCGTCTCGCTGACGCTTTCGACCGGTCTTTTCGGGTGCTCGAGAGATCCTCGCGGAAGCGATGACGTCAACGAAGATGATCTCAGTATCTCCGTTCCGATATTCGAACACGGCGAAGGACGGGGCTCATACGGTTGCGTTATGGTCGCCCCGGCTGTGTACCTTTCTGAGGAAGAGGCCATTCAAATTATCAAAGAAGAAGCTGCGGCCAAGGGTGTTGTCTTCGACGACACCCGGAAGGTCAAGGGAACAAGATTTCCGGCGACAAATATCTATCCCGGCGATGACGATTACGAAACTTGGAGGGGGGAGATCGAGCTCGACGGCTATGATTCCGACCTGCAAATCGGCTTTGAATATGTTTCTGTGAGCGACGTATCCGAATGGGCAAAAGAAACGGACTACTGGTGCTCCGTCGATCAATACGATATGAAAGGAACCGCCGAGCGCTTATCCGAGGTCGTGAGAAACACCGCGGTTTTCTATGATCCCGGTGCGGATCCCGGCACATTCGAGGTCGACCGGGAAGCCGATTCCGAAACGATCGAGAGAAAGTTTGAGCAATATGAATCCGAACAGAAGGAACTCATGCTGGATAACCTTCGCGCGCAGGTCCGGGATTTCCTGGATTGGCTCGCCGCGGAGGATATCATCTGATGCACTACACACTGCACCTGACGGACGCATGTAATCTTGCGTGCCGATATTGCTATGTGAAGCAGTCACCGCAAACGATGACCCCCGGGATCACGCACGCGGCGATCGATCTGGCCGCCCGATCCGAATCCAATTGCGGAATCATTTTTTTCGGCGGAGAGCCGTTATTGTTCCGTGATCTGATCACGGATGCCGTCGCGTACGGAGAGGCGATCGATCAGAAACGGCAAAACCGATTCCACTATAAGATCACGACCAACGGGCTCTTAATGGATGATGCGTTTCTACGATATTCTCTCGAGCACGAAGTGTTTATCGCTCTTTCCTTCGACGGGATCCGGGCGGCCCACGACGCCAATCGAGTGACACACTCCGGCGAGTCAACGTTTGACGAAACGGAGCAAAAAGCCAAGGATCTTCTCTCCTTCCGTCCCTACGCCCCCGTACTGATGACAGTGTCCCCAAACACGGTCCGGTACTATGCCGAGAGCGTCGGGTATCTTTATTCGCTCGGTTTCCGGTATCTGATCTGTTCGATGAATTATGCCGGCGCGTGGGACGAAAAGACGCTTGCCGAGCTCAAAAGGCAATACAAGAAACTGGCCGTTTTTTATAAAGAGAAAACCCTCCTGGAGGAAAAGTTCTATCTCTCCCCGTTCGAGGTGAAAATCTCTTCCCATTTGCTCGGCGAAAATTATTGCGCCGAGCGTTGCGAGCTCGGTAAAAAACAACTCTCCGTCGGTCCGGACGGAAAAATATACCCTTGCGTTCAATTTGTCGGCGAGCCGCAGTTTTCGATCGGCGACGTTTGGAGCGGAATCGACGAGGAGAAAAGATGGAGCCTTTATCGGATCAACGAGAATGAGAAACCGGAGTGTGTCGGCTGTGCCATTCAAGGGCGATGCAATCATCACTGCGCCTGCCTGAACAAGCAGGCGACCGGTGATTTCAGAAAAGCCTCACCGGTCCTCTGCGCCCACGAGCGAATCCTTCTGCCGATCGCGGATGCCTTGGCTGAGGAATTATACAAAAAGCGTTCCGGGATCTTTATCCAGAAACAGTATAACGATATGTTTCCTCTCTTGTCCTACATCGAAGACAGGGTGAAAACAGAACGATGCGATCCGATCGGATGATTCGGGTACTGCCGTCACAAGGATCTACGGATGATACAGCTTCTTTGTCTGGTACTCCGGCTCGCATGTAACGGTCACACCGAGCTTCATGAACACATTGTCGTCGACGTGCGACAGGATCGTCGTCGAGTGGGCGTCGCAGCCGTGCAATTTCTCGAGTTGTTCCATCGCCCGGGCCGCCATCGGGTTTGTCGCCGCACAGATCGCGAGTGCGATCAAAACCTCGTCGGTATGAAGGCGGGGGTTGTGGTTACCCATATGGTTGACCTTCAAATCCTGGATCGGCTCGATAATGATCGGTGAGATCAACGGGATATCATGACGGATCCCGGCCAACTCCTTGAGTGTATTGAGAAGCACCGCGGCGGACGCGCCGAGAAGAGGCGTCGTTTTACCGGTAATGACCCGCCCGTCGGTCAACTCGATCGCTACCGCGGGACCGCCGGTATTCTCCGAGCGCCGAAGTGCGGTAGAGACACACGGACGTTCGTTTACGTCGATCCCGATCTTATTCATCAAAAGCTCGACCTTTGAAACCTCCGCGACATCGGCAATTCCTTGTCGCACCGCGCACTTTGCCTGATAGAAACGGCGAATGATTTCACGGCGCGATGCCGCACAACAGACCGCATCGTCTGTGATGCACATGCCCGCCATGTTGACGCCCATGTCCGTCGGACTCTTATACGGCGACTCCCCGAATATCCGCTCGAAAATCGCATGAACGACAGGATAGATCTCCACGTCGCGATTATAATTCACCGTTGTTTTGCCGTACGCCTCAAGATGGTACGGATCGATCATGTTGATATCGTTCAGATCCGCCGTTGCCGCCTCATAAGCAATATTGACCGGATGCTGAAGCGGAAGATTCCATATCGGGAATGTTTCGAATTTTGCATATCCGGCATTTACACCGCGTATGTGCTCGTGATAGAGCTGAGACAGGCACGTAGCCATCTTCCCGGAACCGGGTCCCGGCGCGGTTACGATTACCAGGGATCGGGTCGTCTTGATGTATTCGTTCTTGCCGTAACCCTCCTCGCTGACGATCGCGGCGGTGTTGGAAGGATATCCCGGAATCGGATAATGGCGGTATACCTGAACGCCCAACCGGTTCAGGCGTTTCTCGAACTGCTCCGCGGACGGTTGCGCGGTATAATGAGTAATCACGACACTGCCGACATAAAGACCGATACCGGTAAACGCGTCGATCAGCCGAAGGATATCCTGGTCATAGGTAATACCCAGGTCTCCCCTGCGTTTATTCTTCTCGATCGCGTCCGCACTGATCACCAGGACGATCTCGGCATCGTCTTTGAGCTCCAGAAGCATCTTCACTTTGCTGTCGGGCTCGAAGCCCGGAAGGACGCGGGAGGCGTGATAATCGTCAAAAAGTTTGCCGCCGAATTCCAAATATAATTTCCCCTCGAAGCGGCCGATTCTGTCCCGGATATTCTGCGACTGAAGCCGCACATATTTCTCGTTATCAAATCCTTTTTGACCCATTTCGCCTGCTCCTTTGCGTTCTGTTTTCTCATATAAAAACGGGCGTCTCTCTAAATAATAACGAGACGCCCGTCCGCTTTGATGGCTCTTTACGATTATAGCACTCGTCAATTCATTGATTCAAGGGTAATAACCGCTCTTTTTCATTTTTTGACAACTCAAATCCGCGCTCGTTTTTATCTGTTCCTGCTCTTTTTCGTCCTCAAATTCTCTGCACGTTTCCGGTTGCCGCGTCTCCCGGTTCGGCGTATAATCTTCTTCAAATCTATCACCGCGGAGAGAATCAAATGATCAAACCCGACAATAAGGCATTTATATCCCGACTGCTCGTGATCGCGACGCCGATACTGCTTCAGAATATCCTCGCGGCGTCGCTGGGCTTCATCGATGTGTTCATGATCGGAAAGCTCGGCAGTAATCATCTGGCGGGCGTCGGAAGCGCCAATAACTTCTTTTTCGTTTACAACATGCTGATCTTCGGGTTGGCAAGCGGCTCCGCGATATTTACCGCTCAATATTGGGGCAAAAGGGATATCAAGAGCATTCGGTCCGTTATGAGTATCGGGTTGAGCCTAACTCTGGGGATCGCGATTCTTTTCGCGCTGTTTGCTTTCTTTTTTCCCGGGATCGCGATCCGAATCTTTACGAGTGATCCTTTCGTGATCGATCCGGGAACCCGTTACCTCCGGATCATTTCCGTTACCTTTCTGATGACTGCGCTCGGAATCAACTACTCTGTCGTTCTTCGCAGTACCGAGAACGTCATCTATCCGATGATCGCGAGTTTTTCGGGCGTAATCATCAACACGGTCCTAAACTATATTTTTATCTTCGGCAAACTCGGTGTACCCGCAATGGGCGAAGCCGGCGCCGCACTGGGGACCGTTATCGCGCGAACCGTCGAGTTGTCGATTATCCTGACGATCACTTACGCGCGCAAGCTCCCCGCGGCGATCCGCCTGACCGAGCTGTTCTCCTATCGATTTGACACCTTCAAAATATACTTGAAGCGCGTTCTGCCGGTCATCATAAAAAACGTCGGTTGGGCCGCCGGTTTTAACATGCTTTCTGTGATTTACGGTCATCTGGATACGTCCTTTCTGGCTTCTTTTCAAGTCGCGGGCTCCATCGAGCGGCTGTGTCTGATCTTCTTCAACGGAATGGGGAGTGCCTGCTCGATCATGGTCGGCAACCGTATCGGTGCCGGAGAAGAGAAAATTGCCCGTAATTATGCCCGCAATTTCATCCTCATCACTCTCGGGCTCGCCGTCGTCATATCCACGATTTTGATTCTTATTCGCGTTCCGGTCGCATCCATTTACAGCGAACTCAAACCGATCGAGCGCTATTACGTCGCCTCGATCCTTTTGGTAATGGCCGCCGCCATGTGGGCAAAGGCCAGCAACATCATGTTCCATATGGGCATATTCCCGGCAGGCGGCGATACCTTGTTCAGTATGACCGTGGATGTCGGTGGTATCTGGTTGATCGCGGTTCCGATCGCATTGATCGCCGGCTTTGTCTTCCGTCTGCCCGTACACCTGATTGCCGCGTGTGTCACCGCGGAGGAGTTTACTAAGATGCTCATCGGCTTTATCCGATATCGGTCGGGTCGCTGGATGCATAATGTGATCGCTACGCCTTCGACCAAGGCGAAATCGATTTGAGAAGACAGACCATCGCGGATGAGAGAGTGATCGGGGGCCCGACCTTTAGCGGGCGGATGTCCTCCGTTACGCAGTAATCGACTCGCCCGGGCGAATGATCAGCCGTCCCTTCGGACGGAATCGTTCGGCCGTTTCCTCCCCGAAAAGCTCCTCCATCGAACCGTGATACGGCACCGTATGGATCGGCGTCGAGTGCTTCGCACCGACGATCCCGGCACATTCGGCGGCCTCGGCGGCATCCATATTATAGAATCCGTCCGACGGGAAAAACGCATAATCAAGCTCGCGCTCACTCAGAGCCGCCATCTCCGGGATCTTACTCGTATCGCCTGAAAAATAGCACTTAACCCCATCCGCGAACACGAGATATCCGACGCATTCACTTCGTCTGTGATTCCGGTTATACGCCGGCACGGCTTCAATGCGGATATCCTTTACGCGTGCGGATCGGTATTCTTTCCCGTCTGTCATTTCCGGGCCGAGAATGATCCGGCAATCCGGTTTCTTCGACGGCTTATTGACCATCGCGTGATCGCCGTGCATATGCGTTACAAGGATCAAATCCGCCTGAGCGTCATATCCCTCGCCTGCGCACGGATCGACATATACAATCGTTCCCGCGTCGGTGATCAACCGCAAGCTTCCGTGTCCCTGATATAGAATGTTCATTTACGGCACCTCCTTTGCGCAAAACTCCGACATCGTCATTATATCACCCCACCTTTTTGATGAAATTAAAGATTCTCGCTTTATTTCTGCGAATATCAAGGTATAATGATATTGTTGCGTTGATCGTTCCGGGGGAAATAATATGAGCGAATCCCTGCATTTTGACTCCTTCATGACTTGTCCCCTTCCGTTTTCGATACATCGTCCGGAAAGCGATACGGAGTCCGGCCGAAATGTATTCAAGACGGTCTCTTATAACGACGCCTTCAAAGCGGTCTTTATGGGTTCGAACGGGGAAGATATCCCGTTTCGCAACGGAGCGGAAGTGACCGATACTTTGATTTGCGACCCCGTTACAGCAGAGGTACTGCGTGCTCAGATGGAACGGCACTGGGTCAGCGGAGCAAAGCAGTCCGCCGAATACGATTTCGAATGTTCCGGGAAATATTACCGCGCAAGCTTCTATCGCATCGACGATACCTATTTGGGCGCCGTGTACGAGGATATCTCGCGCGAAAAGAAACTGGAACGGGACATCGACTCCTTCCTCAGTGTCAATCTGGATTTGCTTTGCGTGCTTTCATCGGAAGCCCGCTTCATAAAAGTGAACAACGAGTTTGAGCGAATGCTCGGGTATAAGAAGACCGATCTGGAGTCCCAGAGCATCTTTTCCTTTTTGCATCCGGGTGATGTCGGTCCGACTCACAGCATGATCAATCAGTTGAATACCGGAGTGAATATTCCCTATTTTTCCAACCGTTTCCGGGGAAAGGACGGAGTCTACCGGAAGCTCCAGTGGCGTGCAGAGCGACATCACGAGATGCTTTTTGCCGCCGCACGTGACATCACCGAGGGCACCGCACTTTCCGATAAACTCCAGGATTCGGCTTCGCGCGATTCGCTGACCGGACTTTTCAGCCGTTTGGCGTTTGATGTTCATGCTGCGGACGTCATCCGGAAGTTCAAGCGCCGTTTCTTCCCGGTCTCTCTGATGTTGATCGATTTGGATAACTTTAAGAAAACAAACGATAAATGGGGCAACCCGGTCGGCGATCAGGTGTTGAAGCAGTTTGCGGAAATCCTTAAAGAAAGTCTTCGGCAGACCGATTTTCCGGCGCGTTATGACGGGGAAAAGTTTGTGGTTCTCCTGCTGGATACGCCCGAGAACGGAGCGATTTTCGCGGCGGAAAAGATTCGACGCAAGTTAGAGATGTCGCCGAATAAGATTGCGGGAAAAACTACCGCCAGTTTCGGTGTAGCCGCACTGGAGCGCGATGAAGCATTTGAGGAATGGTTTATGCGCGCCGACACCGCCCTCTACTTAGCTAAAGGCACCGGGCGCAATCAGACTGTCGGCAGTGCGGAATCCCGCGGAAGAGTCATTAAGCCGACTGCTTACGAGTGGAAGGACGAATGGCTTTCCGGGAATGCCCGGATCGACGAGCAGCATATCGCTTTGCTTGAGGCGGGAAACCGATTGTTGTCCTGCTACGAGAACAGTCAAAGAATCGAAGAACAAAAGGCAATGAACGAATTGATGATCGATCTCGATCAGCATTTTCGATCGGAGGAGTTTGTCCTCAAACAACATAACTACGAGAAGCTGAAGGATCATTCCGCCATTCATGACTCACTGCGGAAGCAAATGCGGTTCTGGCGCGATCTAAGAAATCAACAACGTGTGCACCCGACCGCATTCTATTCGTTTTTGATGGAAAAGGTCATCCTCAATCACATTATAGAGGATGACTCCAAATTTTACGGATTGTTTAAGTAGGGACAGTCCCGGATGTTTGCTTACGGGGTCTGCCGCGCCTTTTGGGCCCGGTCGGAACGGAATCGGAATCTTCATCTGTCTGACCGTTCGAAGCGTCGTCCGCTCGAAAAACCGCGGCAGTCCGTTCATACGTCGTCAGGGCTTCCTTACCCGTGTCCGTGATCTTATAGCACCCGCCCTCTTCGC
>JAAYIQ010000096.1 GCA_012523365.1 Clostridiaceae bacterium | reverse complement strand
TTACATGATCTACGACGTACTGTCCGCGTTTGTTAAAAGTGTTGACCTGCTGGTTTTGGCTCTGTTCGCGCTTCTGCTTTCTACGACGCTCCGGAACACCGCTTTTGCGGTCGCCGCATCAATCGGTGCATATTTTTCGATATCGTTGTTGAGTGCAATGCTTCTTTCTCTTCCGATTCCCCGTCAGATTTGGATGGATTTCATGCCGTTCATGAATCTGGATTTGAATAACGACATTTTCAAATTCTCAATGTATACCTATCCGTCCGATTTATCGAATGATCTTGCAGAAGCTCTTTTCAGCAACCGGCCGGGTCTTCTCTTCACATCGATCTATCTTGTGGTTCTTATAACCATAATGGTCTTGGGCATGTATGACTCTTTTTCCAAAAGAGACATCTGATTCACTCCGATTATCGAAAAGCAGCGGGACGGGAGCCTTCGCTTCCGTCCCGTTTCTGTTTTTCGAAAATCTCTGACGGCTTGCTTCGAAACCGAATCACCCGGCTGTCGGGTCCGGATCTAGTCCCGGATCTCTCTTCCGGTCGGCCATCCGTCCCGGATGCGCGCCTCCAGCTTCTCGATCGGAAGAAGGCCGCTGATCGCGTCGAACCCTCCGACGCTCGCCGATCCGGCCGCCACGGCCAAACGTACGCAATCCTCCAGCGCATTGCCGCGAGTCACGCCCGCAAGGAAGCCCGCGATCGCCGCGTCTCCGGCTCCGTTTGCGGACACGACGCGGTCCGCCCGAAACGCGCGCATGAAGCCCCTTTTCTCCGCAATATCTCCGACAGACACGCCGAGTCGCTTCGCCGTCGCAGAAAGCCGCCCGGCACTTCCGCCGCGGTAGTATATTCCGTAATCTCCGCATTTGATCAAAACCACGCCCGCCCCCATACGGATCAGGCGGTCTGCCAGCGGCGCAATATCCTCCGAGACCGACAGATCGTCCGGGATCCCTCCCCCGTCTTTGCTTCTCGCCTTAAAGGATCGGTAGCGAACCGGATCGATAAAAAAGCAAATTTCTTCCAGACTGGGCAAAAAGAAATCAATAAGCGGCAAAACCCTTCCGAGAATCGCCGTCCAGTCTGCTGAGGCGGCCGGCGCATCCCCGGTGACCATCGCCATATCAAGAGATGACGGAATTCCATGAGAACGCACATATTCAAACATCGCGACGAGCTCGTTCCCCTCGTCGGAGTACATTCGCCGCATCAGGGGCGGATAACCGAAATGAAACAGATCGATCTGCCCGCCAAGGGCGTTCCGGATGTCGTCCGCCCCGAAGAAATCGCCCGCCCCCGGATCATGGAGAAAGATCCGGTCGGTCCGAGGCGGCGACAGGACGACCGTATAGGACGTTCCCGCATCCTCCGTACGGATCAGCCCGCCGCGGATTCCGGTTTGCTCCACCAACTTTTCGAGAATATCGCCGAACGCGTCACAACCGATTCGCGCCGCGATCGACACGTCAACGCCGAAAAACCGGAGCGCCGCCCCGGTATTACAACACGCTCCCCCGGCGTGAATATCGACCCCGTTCATCGTGATCAAGCGTCCGGGCACGAAGCACTCGCGAAAAGCATCGCGGACCCCGCCCGGAAAAACCGGAGTGATATCCAGGACAGCGTTACCGGCAACCAAAATCCTCGTCGCTCGCACCGGAGTCCCGCCATGTTCCATATCTATCCCCTTATCTACGGCAGTCAGGATTCAAAATCCGCGGGATCGAACGCCCGCATCTTATCCGGGTCGGTCTGATCCGCCGCGATCACCAGCATCTCGGTCCCGATCGTACATTTTTGATAAAAATCAGCGGATGTGGCGACCCAACCCGAGTCGCGATTGCCGGGCTTTGTAAATGACACAAAATACCCCTGAAACAAATCACCCGAGCCTTTGACCGAACGCCTCTCGCGACCCTTGCACTCTGCGGTGATCATATATTTGGCTTCTTTGATCGGCTGAACGCGGCGGTTATACACCCCATTCACCGTCAAAAGAATCGCGGAAAACAAGAGCAAAAGCAACATATAACTGATCTGAATATCCCGCGTGCTCAGCGCCATCGTCGAGGATTTCGGAACGACCCCCATCACCCAGAACATACAGATGAGGACCCAAAGGATAAAAAGAGCCCAGAACTTCTTGTATGCTTCGGTCTTTTCTTCCGTAAGCACCTTGTGGACAATATTGGCGTCAACCTCTTCCCACATCACGTAATCCTCCGGCCGTCACGGCATAAATGATCCATCCGGCCGAGTGACCGAACTGCGCCGGCCTCACGGTCATGATTGCTTATCATCATAATATAAACATCTCCGGTATTCAAGTGAACCGGTCATCTCGCCAACTAAGCTCCGAAGGAGCCCATGCTTCTCAAGTCGATCACCAACTAAGCTCCGAAGGAGCCCATGCTTC